>NZ_CP037421.1:6080522-6168730 GCF_007748155.1 Gimesia panareensis | reverse complement strand
AATACAGGTTGTATTGGAAAAAGTTTCTTAGCTAAGAGTAATGTCTGGAGAGAAGCTCTTCCTGTTGAAGATCCTGAAGGTTACAAAAAGTCATGTTTTATGACCGACGATGAATATAAAAACATTAAAAAGAAACCCCACTATCTGTATGTAGTCAACTTAAAAACTAACAACAATAAATGCTGGGGGTTTCTCTGTGTTGACTCGAATGAATTGACAAATATTTCAGACGATAAAAAAAAGAAGATTAAATTGCTGGTAGCAGAGCATGCAAACCATCTACAGCACTTAATATCTTTGAAGACAAATTGATAAAAGGCATTGTTTTTATGGGAAAATATATTTGGATTTCAAAATCTGATATAAGTCCAGGCTCATTAACATATGAATTTACTGAAGATGGTGTAGAGTTCGAAATCGATCTCCCTGCTTCAGATACACCTGAAGGGATCGAAGGGGACTTTATAAAAGAGAGCGGAGATTTTGTGATACGATTTAAGTATCTTGAAGATGAGCCAGAAGTCAAATCGTGCGATGATATAGATGGTATTAAATTCTATGAAGGAGCAAATAGTGGCCATCTAACTAGAATTATAGTTCCCGTAGAAAAGTCTGACATTTCATATATAGGCGTGCAAACCAAGACTGTCCCTAATTCCAGAAGGAAAAGAAAATCGTCTCGAATTAATCAAAAGAGGAGAGAACGGGAGTTCGCTGAAGCAATGGAGCAGAGGTACAAGAAAACGCTCCAATTATTGCAAGAGGCAATAACTAAGAGGCAAGATTCACTGCCGAGAGAACTGAAGAATGTAGGGCGCAGTTTAAACTTGAATGTTGCTAAAGAGGTTATTGAATCAGAAGAAGTAGAGAAACTGATCAATAATGTTCTTACTTATCATTGAAGCAGAGACCTTTAGGTCCCGACTGATCTGTGAAGTATCTGCTTGGATAAGCCGCCTTTTTATAGGGCGGCTTTATTTATTCTTGAAGAGTCTGATTGAAACACAAAAGTATTTCTGATTTAATTCGATTCCATAATGACGAGTTTGAATGATGCGCGGTCAGTCAGGTCATCGATGTGAATTATCTAAAAATTTCTGATACAGCGATTCATAAGAATTACTGGCCGCAACTGCAATCACTTCTCGATTTTCTCTTGCCAGGCTTCCCAGTCACGGGCCATCTGGGCTACGCGTTCGGGGAACTTTGCGGCGAGGTTATTCATTTCACTGCGGTCGGTCTTGAGGTCGTACAATTCCCACTGCTTCTCGCTCGCGCCCCAGACCAGTTTCCAATCGCCTTGGCGAATGGCGCGGTTGCCGAACAGTTCCCAGCTCAATGATCTGTGCCCGTCCCGTTGTTTTCCCTGAAAGACAGGTAACAGACTCTTGCCTTCGACCGGGAGCAGCGTGTTTCCATTGAATTCGCGCGGGTAATCGCTGTTGGCCAGTTCCAAAAGTGTGGGCATGAAGTCGATGATGTGACCGACCTGATGCGTGATCGAACCGCGGGCGACTTTGCCAGGCCAGCGGACGATCATGGGGGTGGCGATTCCGCCTTCGTAACACCAGGTCTTGAACTGACGGAAGGGGGCGTTCTGTGCCCAGCCCCAGCCTTTGCCGACAAACTCGTAACCGCGGCCGTCGCCGACGGGAATGTCCTGGTTGTATTTGATAAAGCCAGCTTCCTGACCGGGCCGGCCGCTGGGCCATGATGCACAGCCGCCGTTATCGGAAAGAAACATCACCACGGTGTTGTCCGCAACGCCGGCTTCGTCGAGGGCGGCCAGCACGCGGCCGATGCCGCGATCCATGCGGTCTACCATCGCGGCGTAAGTTTCCATGCGGGCTTCTTCGCGTTTACGCTCGTTGTCAGGCAGTGCTTCCCAGTCCGGCACGTCGTAGTCGTAGCGGTAGTCGCCCTTTTTATTCTCTAGGGGGGAGAGTTCAGGCAATGCAGCGAAGAGGCCCAGTTCGGCTTGTCGCTGGTGCCGTTGTGCGCGCATTTTGAGATAGCCAGCGGAGTATTTTCCGCGATACCGCTCGATGTCTGCTTTGAACGCGTGCAGCGGAAAGTGCGGTGCGGTGTAGCAGAGATGCACGAAGAATGGTTTTTTGCCGTTCGCGAACTGTTTGATCGTCTCGATGGCGTGGTCGGAAAAGGCGTCGGTTGTATAATAGCCTTTCGGGAATTCCGTGATGCGTTTGTCGTTGCGTGCAAACGCACGGAACCGACCGCCGTTGTAGAACACAGGATCCTGTTTTGCCGGATTGAAGTAATTGCAGCAACCGTCGAGCACGCCGTAGTACTCATCGAAACCGCGGTCGATGGGCCGTAATGGCGGTTGATTTCCCAGATGCCACTTCCCTGTCAGTGACGTGGCATAGCCGGCCCGCCGCATGGCTTCACCCAGTGTGAGCATGTTCGTCCGCAGTCGGGGCCGCCTCGCCTGACGGGGATACAGGCCCGTCAACAGCGCCGATCGGGTCGTGACACAGACGGCACAGTTGTAGAACTGGGTAAACCGCATTCCGTCCGCTGCGAGTCGATCGAGATGGGGCGTCTGAATTTCACCGCCATAACAGCCGAGGTCGGAAAATCCCAGATCGTCACAGAGGATCAGGAGCACGTTGGGACGTTCTGCGGCGGACAAGCTGGTGTTGAAGCAAACAAAAGCCAACAGAATCAACAAGGGCATCGCGAGCAAGCGGGGGCGCTTCATGGTCGTTGGCTCCTGGTCAGCTGCGAATCAAGGATGCAGGCAGGTGAACAATTGAAAATAAAAAACCCCTGAAAAGCAGGGATATCCTGCAAGTCAGGGGTGAACGGCAAAAGCCTTAGTGGGCGATGAGGGACAGGAACCTTTATCAGAAACCAACTAGAAAAGGCATAATATCAGATTAAGCGCTGCATATTTGCGTGCAGTTGGAAATATGATTGTTGAGGATGATGTTTACCACCCATCATCTCGCAGAATTTCATCAGGTGTTCTGGGAGAACCAATTGCCCCTTCCAGAAGATGAGAATTCTGCTTCAGGTATTCTCGAGCCCAGTCATGTAAATTGAAAGGGAAGCCATTTTCAACAGTTCCAGTATTGCTGGCACGGTAGACAATTCTCTTATATTCCAAACCAGCCATTACCCCGTCATTCAAGCCTACGTTTATAGTGTTATGGTCATCAAAGATATATTTAGAGGGGTATCCTTTTTCCTGCGATGTCAGGTTATGAAGTGTTTCCTGTCGTTGTGCAAGTAGCTTTTTTGCTTTCCATATATTGATTGGCAGTTGGGCTAATCTAACACAAGCAATCGCAATCAAAAGTAGGAGTGATGGACCAAGATAAACTCGGAATTGCTCCCTGAATCCATCGATAGATAGCGTATTTGCGATACTCTCTGGAACAAAAAGAATGATTGATATTGTGGCAATGAGTGCGACGAGAAGTGCCGCAGGAATTCTTGATAGGGATTCAGTAAATGCAGTGAGCTTTTCAAGCATAGAATTTCTCTATCCGTTTCTATATGTAGTGTAATCACCCGTCCTGGATTGATATGCATTATAGTAATGTTAATTTGATTCAGGAATCTATTTAGAGAAAAAGTGTCTGGTTGAATCTGTCAGATTCGACACTATTCGGCCCCCTGCTATAATGTGCAGAGGGGATAGACTGATCATCGAACACCAGTTTCCCGACTGGCTTCCCCGTCTTTTAAATTCGGGATTCGTTTACGGGAAACGAGGGCATGACAAAAGACTTGTCTGACAAAAGTAAATCGGGGCATGAATCGAGAGATTCGCTTAAGCACATGATGCAACTGTGGAGTCTCGCTTCAAGATCCCCAGCCGGGATTATTGGTGGTCTCTTGGGAGGAGGCGATGAGGATAAGCCTCAGGAAATTGAGCAGTACAATCATTCCAGCACCAGCCGACTCACCAGGCTTGAGGAGTGGTTTTCTGGCATCAGTGCTAAGCAAGGCGCTTATAAATTATCCCACGTCTTAGCAGAATATGTTGACCCAGACATTATTAAAATGGGGTGGCCTACCAGGCAGCAGGCTACGGAGGAATCAGGGGACGTGGCGATTGATTCTCTGGATATATCGAGCTCTGGGGATAGATTGTATGATTCCCGGGTACTCGTGGTTCGTGATTGTCAGAAAGTCAGCAATCTTGATGAGATTAAACAGAATCGTGATATTTACGATGAGCTAAAAAGGTGCCTTACTTCTGCTGGTCAGGAACTGGAGTTTCAGCCATTCTTTACCAGTCTTCCCTCAGAAATCACCTGTCAGGCTGATTATGCGTGTCGGTGGCTGTTCTATCTACATTTCATTACCAAGCCAGACCGGAAGACATGGGAAGGTAGATCATCACAGTGGGTTGTTGCTAAAGCTTTTGGACAAGAAGCCCCAACCGAAAAATCAAGTCTCATGAATGAAATTCCGACAAGCGTTGGTCCGTTTTCATTCGATCCACTCGATAAAAACAGCTATTCAATTATTGACGACATCGCACTCAGTAGCATTCTGGCGATACGAAAGATGCAGTCTGGGCTAGGCAGTACCGGAAACCAATCAGAGCCAGTAACGGTAGCTCATGATATTACGGAACGTGATCCAAGTTTTACAATAAGTCAATTATGTGATGAATTTGGTTACTCTACAGACGGTCTGAAACCTTATATCTTGGCTGCTAACTGTCAGATGTCGGAACGTGGAAAACCGTCTTTAGGCTACTCGCTTAATGCTGCAATCGAAATTGCACAGAAGATTGTCAGTAAAAAAGGCAACTCTCAAGATTCAACCGACAAGGCGCGGGAATTCATCAAAAAATACTCATATAGAGTTGGATTTTAAATCCGAATATCCGATTCTGAAATCCGATTGAAATCAGACAATCCGAACCTGCAAAATAGGTTTCTTTTTCATATTCCATCCTGAAGATCTCCAGCTATTGTAGCCGTATGTGGTCGATCTGACACGACCGAAACAGGACACAATAGCACACAGAATTTAGGATGAAATTATGGTCACTTCTATTGCTCCCCAACCATCGGAGCCCACAGGTTTAATCACGGAACGCGAAGCAGCTCAACTGCTGGGAGTCTGTGAACGCACAGTATGGAAACTTCGCAATGAGAATAAAATCCGTTGCGTCAAGATCGGTGCTGCAGTGCGTTACACACGTGAGGAAATCAGCCGGTTCATCGAAGCGCAGATGAACCAGAGCGCATCCCCAGAAACGGACAATGCCCCCGAAGCCTAGGCCGCTTCGAGGGCATTTCTTGTATCCATTCATCCTTTACCAGGACGGAAGCAATGATATCAAAAAACCACTCAGGTTCAATACCTCTCCGCAAAAGTCAATTCTCAATCTCTGGAATAATCCTGAACGAAGAAGAGCCTAAGCGGTTCGCTGTCAATATCTCAATTCCGGGTTTTCTCTATTCCATTGAATCGACTCTGACTGGAAACCAGCTATTCAGCTATAGCGAGTTTCAAAAGGTCATTGCCTCAGAGCATGGGGTATTCGCCTATGTCACTGAGATCGACCAGGCTCGGGGAACTCATAAACGGTCCCAACTCTGGCGAGCGTTTATCAACTCTCACCTTCCAGAATTAGTGTGAGGTGAATTCATGGGACTAAAGATTATCCAGCAGTTTTAAAAAGGAACTAACTTCTATGCGTATTGAAGACATAAAAAAAGACGATGATTTCAAGATTCTTTGTCCAGCGTTGCAGGCTGATGAGCTGCGACGTCTGAGAGAAAATATCATCAAAGATGGCGAATTCAGGGAACCGGTGATTGTCTGGAGGTCAGAGGGAATTCTGATCGATGGACATAACCGGCTTAGTGTGTGGGATAATATGACGGATGAAGAACGTCAACGGATCGCTCCCCCTGCCATCAATGCGATTGAGTTCAAAGACCGGGAAGCTGTTCACAATTGGATTATCTCCAATCAGCTCGGACGGCGTAACCTGGATCAGAAACAGAAGTCTTACCTGGTCGGTAAATGGTATCAGGCAGAGAAGAAAGAGCCACACAGACCCTCAAAGAAAAAGGGGGACACAGTGTCCCCCTTAATGAAAACATCTGAAAAGATCGCCGAAAAAACCGGGCAAAGCTCACGTCAGGTCAAGCGTGATGCCCAATTCACTGAAGCTGTTGAAGTTCTGGTTTCCAATATCGGGCCGGAAGTCAAAGCAGAGCTACTGACTGATAAGAAGATCGGTAAAGCCCGGGTGGTCGAGATTGCAGCATTGCCAGCTGATAAACAGAAAGCCGAATATGACCGGGCAATGGGGAGAGGGGAACCATCACCAGGCATTACTTTCGATCCTTCCGAGTGGGGCGGGATGGAACCGGTTGCCGATCCGGTGATACCTGCAGGAACTGTGACAGAATATCACCTGAAGGAAATGCAGGCCCCTTGGCGGGAATTCAATAGGCTTATGACTGCGGTAAAAAAGGTGATTGAAGATCTCCCGGAAGGCACAGCTGGTGCCTGGTGTGATCAAAACCAGATGGCGGACATAATGGGTTGTTACAGTAATCTCAGATCGACGGTCAATCATCGCAAGCCAGTTGCTATCTGTGGACACTGCAACGGCTTGAAATGTGATCGCTGTTATCAGACCGGTGCATTGAACAAAGACCTGTCAGAAGCTCTGAGAGAGGGCACAGAGGCGACGGGAGTACTTAATGCCAGGTGATACCCAGAACGACAATAAGAATAAATTTCCGTTTCTGAACGCTGCAGAGCTGTTAGCTGGCGATTTTACGCATGAATATCTGGTAAATGGTGTTCTGGTCAAAGGTCAGCCTTGCATCATTGCAGGCCCTAAAAAATGCCTGAAAACTAATTTCCTGATCGCACTGGGTTTCTGTATCGCGACTGGGAATAAATTGTTCAATCGGTTTACGGTGCCGAATACCTGTAACGTTGGCATTATGTCAGGTGAGTCAGGTGCAGCGACAATACAGGAAACGTTCTCCAGGATCGTTAAAAGCTATGGATGGTCCCCTCAGAGTACGGAAGGTTTTCACGTCTGCTTTAATTTGCCATCTCTGGAAAGCCAACTCGATATTGACCAGGTAGCACAGACCATAAAAGAAAAGCAGCTCGGAGCTCTGATTTTCGATCCTGCTTATCTCTGTCTCAGTTTGGGTGAAAGTGCCAGCAATCTGTTTTCGGTTGGTGAGAAGCTCAAACCGCTTACCAGGCTGGGACAGGAAACAGGATGTACAATCATTCTGGTACACCATACCCGAAAGAGTAACGGTCAAAATGAATTCTCAGAACCGCAACTTGAGGAGATTGCTTTCGCTGGTTTCCAGGAATGGGCGCGTCAGTGGATCCTGTTGAATCGACGGGAAGCATATCAACCGGACTCCCCAGGCGTTCACAAACTCTGGTTTGTTGCTGGTGGATCTGCTGGGCATTCTCAGAGTTGGGCCCTGGACATCACAGAGGGGGCGATTGAGGACAATGGGGGGCGTGTATGGGAAACAAACCTGATTCCATCACAGGAAGCCAGAACAGAGAAGCGGACCAAAAGGGAACGCGAAAAAGAGAATGAGAAAGTAAAACAGTTTGAAGAGGATGTCCAGAAAGTCACTCAGGCTCTGCAAAGCATTGGTGAGCCTTCCACAGTTTCCGTACTTAAAAATAAAGCAGCACTCAGTAAGGATCGAACTGAACGAGCGTTGCTTCATCTTGTAGAGATCCAGGCAGTGCAACGGGCTGATGTGGAGCGGGGGAACGGTCAAAAATATCCAGGCTATGAACTCACTCGGAATCACTCGGAACGACTCGGAATTCCTAGAAGTGGTTTCATAACTTATTAAGTAAGGTGAACACGCACGCGAGTTGTGCGAATCCTAAAAACAAATGACTGTATCGTTCATATCGTATTACCAGACGACGAAAGTTGAACAGCCAGCTGATGGTGCGTTCGACTTTCCAGCGGCGTCGATATCGCCGCAGAGCACGCCCGTCTTGCGTCGCTGGTTTCACACGGTTCTTGCGATGCGGACAGATCAGCTCTATCTGCCGTTCCGCCAGCTCTGTGCGCAGGGGATCGCTGTCGGCCGCACGATCATAAATCAGGCGATCGGGGTCGCGTGGCAAAACTCGCTGGTCCAGCAGGGATTCAATCAGCTTCACCTCTGCCGGAGAGGCACTGGCACGATCCAAAGCGAGAGGGAGCCCGTTTCCGTCGACCAGCAGCATAAGCTTGGTTCCCTTTCCCCGTTTTGTCTTTCCGACATCGGCGCCCCTTTTTTTGCGGGGCAGAATGTGCCATCCCCGAATGCTTCCGACCAGACAACCAGCTTCCGGCGGTCTAAGTGTTCGAGCAATCGCTGCCACGCTTCCAGGAAGACACCGTCTTCGGTCCATTCCTTGAAACGCCGCCAGCAGGTGCTGGGAGATGGTAAAAATGTTGGTAAATCTTTCCATCGGGCACCGGTCCTTAATACCCAAAGGATTCCTTCGAGGCACTCGCGGGGAGCCACTCTGGGCCGCCCTCCGGCTGCGTTTACCGGTGGTTCTGGAAACAGATCTTTGATCAGAAGCCATTGCTCGTCCGAGAGTTGTGGTTTTGGTTCCGTCCTGGACCCGGTAATGTTGCGACCTGTGGCAGGTCGTGACACGCGGGTCATGGTCATAATGAGACCTCCTTTCGAGGGAGGTACTCGTACAAATACTATACCAAACTGTTCACGTAGTTTTGGGTTTTGAAACTACCTCTAGTGATTCCGAGTGCCAGCACACACACGCGGAATACTCTCCCCCTTTAGGGGGGAGTGTTCCGTGTGGTGAGTGTGTGTCTGAAACAGAGTATGACACTCGGAACAATTCGGTACTCGCTAATGAGTCAACCGAAATGGGGACATTCAGTAAAGATCAACAGGAGGCAACCCAGTGAGAGAGAAGATATTTCGGATATCCCTGGAGCCAGTCAACGAACATATTACCACGGATGCTCTATTGCGTAAGCTGCGGTTGATGGCGGCGGGTTGTGGGCTGCGTGTGAACTCAGCAGAGTTGATTGATAACCAGGACGACACGACAACCGACGTTGCGGGTCCTACTGGAAGCAGTCAGGAATGAGGACGGCACAGGGAACTACCGATATTTGAGGTAGCTTTACTTACGCACTCCTGAGAATCAATAGGTCCTTTCTGGAGTTGAAAAGTTCTCGATACCATAGGGAACTGTCGAAAACTGCCTGTGTCTTTCCTTCTTTCGCCGGGGGGCTGCTGGAGTGGATCCAGTCTCAGAAACGGGGGTCATATTGTGACAGTCTGGGCATCCTGAAACCACGTCTCCTATCACGTATTTTGATTGGCAAAATTGGAGTTTTTTTCCTGCAGAATACCGGCTTAAAACGCACAACCGTTCACAGCTCAGTGAATGTTATCCAGGCAGGGCGGGACAGTATTGACATTCGGTGGGAGTCAAAAGAGAATGCTTTCTTCTAAAAGTCGAAAGACGCAAATGTACAATTCTAAAAGCAATAAATGTAAACAGGAGCGCCAGCTCTTGGCAGTGTGGTTGTACCGTGAGGGCAACCGGGTGGCACATTTCCACCTTAGAAGCAGTGCTCAGAGCTGGCACTCTTTTTTTACGCGCTGTCCCCAGTGCGTTGAAAGGTGCCTCAGTATGTGCACTACACAGAACCCCTCTTTCGTCTGTGATACGCTTCAGACTCCCAGCAATCCAGTTGACCAGCTGCTCAGCCGATCAAAAGACTGGCCAGCCCTGGACACTGCAGAGCCTCCAGCATTCGGAAACCCCAGCTCATACGATGTTCTGACATTGGGGGAGAAGCCGAAACCGAAACCATCTCCCGTCTATCTGGTGTCGATCTCTGGGGACTGGGAAGCCCAGTCCTGGAAGTCAGCCCCGCCAAACGCAAAGTCATTCAAGACAGCGAAAACAACATCTCACGTTTGTGCTCTGCTCAATCGTGAGCGTATGGAATCCAGCAAAGATGGATACGTTCGACACTGGCACATCCGCATCAAAACATCAAGCAAGCATTATGTGATCGGGGTTTTCCTGGATGGGCCCTGGAAGCCTGAAAGCGAATGCGATCTTCCACCAGCATTCATTCACATTGACGGCCCCTATGACGATCGGCGGCGAATCATTGGGGAGCTGAATCGTGCAATGGACACGGAACGAACCCCACAGGAGAAGCGGAAGCGTGCCTACATCGCTGAACCGATCAACCCGGGGGAATGGCAACCATGCCAGCCCAAAGGCACACAGAGCAATACACAGCCTGGAAAGCCACCTGAAGATAATTGTGTCACAGTGACACAATTAAATAGGACGGCTGACGATCTATTGAAACGCCATGGTTTGGAACTGCGGGAGATGAACAGTCCAGCCGTCAACCAGGTAGCGAAGTAAGCGAACATGTTTTCCCCGAAGCGACATAATGACGCTTCGGGGGATTCTTCCCAGTAAGAGGAAAAACTACGTGAAAATCTGATTCCCATATTGGAGAATGGTCAGACACTCGGACAGTCCGACTGCTTATACATTCACAAATGGGAGAACGAAAATGAGACCTCAGGAAGAATTGACAGGAGCAAACAAAAAGCATGGATATGTTTTCGGCTGTGATGGTGTTATCGATTTCGAAAAAGCATCTGACCGGCTGGGATTTGCAAACGATCCATTGAGCGTTACGCAAAAAAGAATCGGTTCCGTCATGGCAAGCATCCAGACGGGAAAAACGTCGTCTGCGTTCGGTCACTCAATAAGTACCTGTCAAATCTGGAAAAATAAGAGACCATTCAGAATTGTACAGAATGCCCTGTATCGCGGTGGAGAAGCAGGGTGACTAATACCACTCGGAAACGGGGAATGATAAAGGGGAATTGAGACAGTGGCGAGTATTACGAACAATCCAGGGAAACGGAAAACATTACAGTTTATTGACTCCAACGGCAGGCGG
This sequence comes from Gimesia panareensis, assembly GCF_007748155.1. GTDB lineage: Bacteria > Planctomycetota > Planctomycetia > Planctomycetales > Planctomycetaceae > Gimesia > Gimesia panareensis. Next base: position 6,157,752 of record NZ_CP037421.1, on the reverse strand, counting down.
CGTACTGTCCGACTCGGAAAGATGGCGAAACAGGCAGCAGAGGCGTTCAAACTGAAGATAGAGCGACTGGTAACAGCCAGCATGACGAAACAGCCACTCGATACAGAGACACAGCAATGGTTGGAAAGTCTCGATTCAAAGATGATGGATAAACTTGCTAAGGTCGATCTGATCTCTCCCGCGCTTACTACCACTCTGGGCGATTTCCTCACAGGATACACTGAATTGAGGACGGACGTGAAAAATGCAACTCAGACAGTCTATGGTCATACGATCCGCAATCTGAAAGATTTTTTCGGGAGTGATACCAGGCTGGGAGATATTACAGAAGCCGATGCCGATGAATGGTGCCTGTATCTGAAAGAGGAAAAGCTCTCCCCGAATACAATCAGACGACGTTCAGGGATTGCGAAACAGTTTTTCAAACATGCAGTCAAAAAGAAGCTGATCCCCTCTAATCCGTTTGCAGAGCTGGCAGCATCGGTGCAGGCTAATAAATCCCGGGAACACTTCATCACACAGGCAGACGCTAAGAAGCTGCTTGATTCAGCCCCAGATGCCGACTGGCGAATGATCATTGCCTTGAGCCGTTACGGTGGCCTGAGGTGCCCCTCAGAAGTGCTGTTGCTGAAATGGTCAGACATCAATCATGAGACTGGCAGAATATTAGTAACAAGCCCCAAAACAGAACACCATGCCGGGAAGGATTCCAGGGTCATTCCCCTTTTTCCTGAACTGGTGCCATACCTGGAGGACTGTTTCCAGTTGAACGGGGAGAAATCAGAGTATGTGATTACTCGTTATCGTGATCAGAAACAGAATTTACGGACGACATTTCAGAAGATTATCAAGCGTGCTGGCCTGAAACAGTGGCCTAAGCTGTTCCAGAACATGCGAGCCAGCCGGGAGACAGAACTCTGTAACGATTACCCCACTCACGTTGTCTGTGAATGGCTTGGAAACAGTGTCCCAGTAGCGATGAAGCACTATCTGCAGATCACTGATGAGCATTACGAAAAGGCTTCTCAAGAGCGCTGCATTCCTGCGTGCAGTACACCCCCGAGTACACCAGATCAGCCCCGCAAGCATAGTGAACACAAAAAAAGCCCCGACACTGCTATACTAGCAAATGCGGGGCCTTACGACTGTACACGGGAAAAGAAAATGGGCGATGAGGGACTCGAACCCCCGACCCTCTCGGTGTAAACGAGATGCTCTAGCCAACTGAGCTAATCGCCCGGATTTTCAATATACATCGGAAAATCCGATGTTTTTGTTGCGTCATTCTTAGTGACACGCCCGTATTATGGCAGGTTCGTGGCGAAATGCAACTGTAGCGTGTAAACTGTTTTAAGCCTTCGCTGACATTGGCCCGAATTTATCCGTTCTGCGGTTTTTTCCTTATCTCGAGAAAGAATTTCGTTATGTCTCATTGCCTCGTTACCGGTGGGGCCGGCTTTATTGGCAGTCATCTCTGTGAACAATTAATTAAGCAGGGACAACAGGTTACAGCCGTGGATGATCTCTCGACCGGGTTCCTGAAGAACCTCGATGCGATTATCGATCACCCTCAATTTACCTTCCGGACCGGGTCGATCACCGACCCTGTGCTGATGGCAGAAATGGTACAGGGGGTCGATACGATTTATCACATGGCGGCGGCCGTGGGTGTGAAACTGGTCGCCGATAATCCCGTGCGGACGATTGAGACCAATATTTATCCGACCGAAGTGTTGCTCAGGCACGCAGTGCAGGGGGGACAGAAATTTTTCCTGGCATCCACCAGCGAAGTCTACGGCAAAAATCCCAAAGAACGCTGGACTGAAGAAGACGATCTGCAGTTCGGCCCGACGACGCGGCCCCGCTGGGCGTATGGGGCTTCGAAAGCCATCGATGAATTTCTGGCGCTGGCCTATCACCAGAAATATGGTCTGGATGTGCGGATCGGTCGCTTCTTTAATGTGGTCGGACCCCGACAGGTGGGACAGTACGGGATGGTGATTCCCCGCTTCATCGATCAGGCGCTGGACGGCGGTCCGGTGGTTGTGTTTGACGACGGATCGCAGATCCGCTGTTTCGGGCACGTTTCAGAAATCGTGGACTGTGTGGTCGATCTGACCAATCTGGATTCTGCCTCCGGACAGGTTTACAACGTCGGCGGTGATGAGCCGGTTTCGATCAAAGGTCTGGCCGAAGCGATCATCGCTAAGGTGAATCCGGAGGTCAAAATCGACTACCTGCCTTATAACAAGGCCTACAATGAGGACTTTGAAGATGTCCGTCGCCGCATTCCCGATCTGGGTCGGCTGGAGCAGACGCTGGGACGCAAACCCAGTGTGAAACTGGATGCGATCCTGGACGACATCATCGCCTTCAAAAAACAGGCCCGCGGCCTGGCCTGAGCGTCTGGAATAACCGTTATAACTGGACTCACCCGTAAAACGGGAGTGGGAAATCCGCTCGGCATTCGATCCCGGCTGCACGCTCTCATCTCGTCCGCGTTCCTGATCCGATGAGTAGTATGACGTCTATTGCAGTTATCCTGGCAACATACAGTCCAACGGATGGGGTTAATGATGAACGGAGTCCGGAAAAAGTTATTTGTTTCTGCCGTCTTACTGGGGATTTGGGGAACCGGTCAGGCCGTCCAGATCGCGCAGGCAGGCGGCGGGCGATTGTTTCTCTCGTTCTGTGAACTGTGTCAGGAAACCGGCAAGGGAAAACAGGCCGTTGGCAGTACTTATCCCTGGCCGCTCTACTCGTATCACCAGTATCGGGGCAAGCACTGTAACAACCAGTATCAGCCAGGCCCGTACCGTCGGTACGAATATGCCCGCTACCATGTGAAAAGCCCCCAGCCGTTCCCCGGCCAGATCAATCCCTAGTCTGAGTCGATAAAACGGGCCACACGGATTTATTCAGTTTTATATCTCTCCTGCAGTGCTGTTTGCGGATGAAACCATTCATCTCGAACAACGCTCGCAGGAGTTTGTTTTTTTACAGACGGCCTGTCTGAGTCTCGCGACCGATCCGCAAAACTTTGAAAAACGGTCCCCGTTTGTTGCCCACGGCGCGCTGAGCCGGTTACACTGTATAGATCAGTCACCGTTGATGGGATGGTGGCTGAATCGATCATGTAACCCACCTGCAAGCACCCCGCTGGAGTTCTTATGTCTGCCTCTTTTCGGAGCTGGTTTCGTTCCACCTGTGTCGTTCTGTCAGTCTGCCTGTTCGCTTCCCTGGCCGTGGCGGAAACCGCAACGCTGATCTTCAAGAATGGCAAGGTGATCACGCTCGACAAGCAGTCGCGGATTGCGGAAGCGATTGCGATTCGTGAGGGAAAAATTCTGGCCGTGGGTAGTAATGCCGAGATGCAGCCGTTTCAGGGAGCGCAGACCAAAGTCGTTTCCCTGGACGGGAAGACCGTGATTCCCGGTCTGATCGAGTCGCACGTGCACGCCTTACGGGCGGCCCGGGGGGAATTGATCCAGCCGCACCAGGAACTGAATTCGGTCGCGGAGATTCAGGCCTGGATTCGAGAGAAGGTCAAAGAGGTGCCGCCCGGACGCTGGATTACCGTGCCGCGGACCGATATCACCCGGCTCAAGGAACGCCGCCGTCCGACACCGACTGAGCTGGATGCCGCCTGCAGCACGCATCCGGTCTACATGAATATCGCCCGGAAAAACGTGTTGAATACGCGCGGCTTTGAACTGATCGGCATCCGAAAGAAGGGGGATACGCTCTCCGGTGCCCGCATCATCTTTGATGACGATGGTAAGCCGCTGATGATGGAAGGGGGGAGCGGTGCGATTCGCAAACTGATACCGCGGGAGACGGTGCCTGCGGAAGCAACGCGGGAAGCACTGAAGAAACTGCATGCCATTTATAACTCTGTGGGCATCACCAGTATTCTGGAGCGGGGTTCGCGTGTCGACGAGTACCGTGAATACGAACTGTTGAAGGAACAGAATGAACTGACCGTGCGGATGACGATGACGATTCGCGAACAGCTCCGCAGTGCAGCGGCAGTGAAAGAGTTTACTGAAAAACTGGGACTGATCACCGGCGATGGAGACGACTGGGTGCGGGTTGGCCCGCTGAAGATTTCGGTCGACGGGGGAATCCACTGGGGCAGTACGCGGCTGTCGGAGCCTTACGGTGAAAAGCGGATCAAGTTTTATGTACTGGAAGATCCTGAATATCGGGGGGACCTGGCGTATTCGCGGGAGTTGATGGCGGAAATCTTTGAAGCGGGACAGAAGCTGGGCTGGCAGATGTGCTGCCATGCGACCGGGGACGGCTGCGTGAATGAGATTCTCTCCGCGCTGGAAGACGTGAATCAGCGACTGCCCGTCAAGGGGCGGCGGTTCTGCATCACGCATGCCTACTTCCCCTCACAAGAATCGGTCAAACGTTCGAAGGCTCTGGGAGTCTGTTACGATACGCAGACCTATCTGTTCTATCGTGATGCGGACGCCATCAACCAGGTTTACGGCCCGTCGTGGGTGAACCGTTTCATGGGGCTCAAAATGTTTGTGGATGCCGGCGTGCCGGTAGCGATCAACAGCGATCACATGAACGGCTTTGATCCGGATCACTCGATGAACGCGTTCAATCCGTTTCTGGCGCTGTACATCGCTGTCAGTCGGCGGGACATCTACGGTGACGTCTATGGACCTCATCAGAAACTGAGCCGGGAAGAGGCTCTGCGCTGCATGACCAGCGACGCCGCCTATATCAGTTTCGAGGAAGACAAAAAGGGGGCGCTGGAACCCGGCAAGCTGGCCGACCTGGTGGTATTGGATCGGGATTATCTGAAATGCCCCGAGGAAGAGATCAAGCAGATCAAGCCGCTGCTGACCATCCTGGACGGGAAAGTCGTCTTCGACGCCTCCCGGGACAGCGGGACCTGAGTCCGAAACCGCTACAACAGGTATATTCGTCCCGAGGTGCCCTGATGTCGGTAGGGAAATCGGGCTGAATCTTCATTTTTCGGATCGAAAAAGCGTTACCCTTGGACATTAAATTTGTCATAAGATATGATGCGGACTCGCTATGTAGAAGAGAGACCGCACGTATCGGACTTTGACTCATTTCAGGACACTGCACGGGGTAATTGATTTCTTATGTTGGATTTGCAGTTCATCTGCGAGAATCAGGAAGCGATTCTTGAGAATTGTCGTAATCGGGGAATTGAAGTCGATCTGGCACGGCTGACCGAACTGGATCAGCGTCGTCGGGAACTGATCGTCCAGGGGGATCAGGTTCGTCAGGAACAGAAGTCGGTCTCCTCCCAGATTCCCAAAGCAGCCGACAACGACGAAAAGCAGTCGCTGATCGCGAAAGGCAAAGAACTACGCGAGCAGGTTTCTGCCATTGATAGCGAACTGCGGGACGTCGAATCCGAATTGAGAGCCGAACAGGCCCGGGTTCCCAACCTGGCGCACCCGGATGTGCCGATCGGGAAAGAGGACAAAGCCAACACCGTTGTGCGGTTGTGGGGCGAGAAGCCTGCGTTCGACTTTACCCCCCTGGATCATGTGGCCCTGGCCGAAAAGCATGACCTGATCGATTTCGAAGCGGGCACGCGCGTTGCCGGGCACGGATTTTATTACCTGAAAAACGAAGCCGTTCTGCTGGAGATGGCCCTCTGCCAGTATGCGATGCAGAAGCTGGTCCAGGAAGGTTTCGTCCTGCACAGCACGCCGGACCTGGCGCGGAAAGAGATTCTGGAAGGCATCGGTTTTAATCCCCGCGGTGATGAGACCCAGATTTATTCCGTCGAAAATACGGATCTGAGTCTGGTGGCGACCGCGGAGATTACACTGGGCGGGTCACAAAAAGATCAGATCATGGAGCGGGAAAGCCTGCCCCTGAAAGTTGCCGGGCTGTCACACTGTTTCCGTACCGAAGCCGGTGCGCATGGCAAGGCGACACGCGGTATCTATCGCGTGCACCAGTTTACCAAGGTCGAAATGTTCGCTTTTACCGAGCCCACGAATGCGGCTTCTGACGCGATGCATGACGAAATTGTGCGGATCGAAGAAGAGATCTTCCAGGGGCTCGGACTGCATTACCGTGTGGTCGATACCTGCACCGGCGATCTGGGAGCGCCCGCCTATCGGAAATACGACCTGGAAGCGTGGATGCCCGGTCGAGGTGATGCCGGCGACTACGGCGAAGTGACCTCTGCGTCTAACTGTACTGACTATCAGGCCCGCCGCCTGGGAACCCGTTGTAAGTCCAGCGGGCAGAAAGGGACCGAGTTCGTGCATACGCTGAACGGGACTGCTGTCTCAATTGCCCGGGCCATTATTGCGGTTCTGGAAAATAATCAGCAGGCGGACGGCAGTATCCTGATCCCTGAAGTTCTCAGGCCCTGGGTCGGAAAAGAGAAGATCGGTTAAAACTTCCACTTTGGAACAAACGCGGTCTGTCTGGAACTCGTAGTAAGGCGGGGTGACTTTGTAAACTGACAGAGTCTCCCTGCAGATAGGACGGGCCTGATTTAGATCCTGAATATTACTGGATTTAGCCCGATTTCGGGTTTAATTGAGATCAATTCAGGGTAAGTTAGACCGAGTACGATGATCCATTCCCGGACCGGGATTTCTTTCCGACCGGCTTGTCAGTGTACAGACCCGCCCCATCTGATTTCGGCGTGTGGTTCGCTATTTGTTTCTATCCCGTTTCAGATCCAGAGAATTTACGTGAACGATCAACCAGACAAAGAATTGCCTGAAGACAATACTCCCGATCCCTCTGAACACGCTGCTGACCAGAATCAGACTCCCGAAGGTTCGGAAGACGCGCCCAGCGCGGCGGCTGGTCAGACTGATGCGGCGCAATCACAGGATCCGACGGAAGAGGGGCTGCCCGAGTGGGAGCCGTTGACTCCGGAACTGGTGGAAGACGAAGCGATCCGCGGCGATTTCATGTTGCGCTGGGCAGCGATCCTATTGGCCTGTCTGTTTGCAGCGACGTACATCACGGATACCGAAACCCTGGTCCATGTCAAAACCGGACAGTATCTGGCCAGCCACAGTTTCTGGCCTCCGTCGACCGACGTTTTTTCTTATACCGCAGCCGACCGCGCCTGGCATAACAATGGCTGGCTGTTTGATCTCTCGCTCTCCGCGGTATATGGCGTTCTCGGGGATACCGGATTGACGCTGCTCAAGGTCCTGTTGCTGGGACTGACCTTTTATTTCATTGTCCGGCAGAGTGAGCGGGAGATCTCCACCTGGTGGGGATCCATACTCGCGGTGCTGGCGCTGATCGCCTGTTTTCCGCAGCTCACGGTGACCCCGGAAATCGTTACGATTCTGGGTGTCGTGCTGACCATGTACTATCTTTCCGCCTGGCAGAAACAGAACTCGCCCCGCGCACTGTGGACGCTGGTTCCCTTATTTCTCATCTGGGCGAATCTGGATTCCCGGGTGGTGCTGGGAGTCGCCCTGCTGCTCTTGTATGCCCTGGGAGAAACAGTGGCAGCGCTGTTGAATCGTTCCATGTTAAACGATGATACCGATTACAAATCCCTGTGGATGGTACTGGGGGGATGTCTGTTCGCGACACTGCTGAATCCGACCGGCTGGCATTCGCTGACCGCGGGACTGAGTTATTATTCCGTCGATTATCCTGTGATGCGTTCGATGTTCCAGGGACAGTTAAGACCGGAAGAACTGGGCTTTTTCCCCATGACCTCGCCTCAGTTCTGGAGCTCACTCAATCACTATGCGGTGGCCGCATTCATTCTGATGCTGTTAACGCTGGTCAGTTTTGTGCTGAATCAGTCGCGGATGAGCTGGGGACAACTGTTTGTGTTCGTGGGGTTCTGCGGGCTGTCCGTGCTGGCTAGCCACGAACTGGTAGTGACCAGTGTGTTGTGTGCCATTTTTGCCAACCGGAACTTCCAGCTCTGGTATCGTGATAATTTCCGACAAACCTACAGCATCGAAACCTCGGAGCTGCTGTTTTCCCGGGGCGGACGGGCGTTGACCGTGCTGACCTTTTTTGCCCTGGCGTACCTGGTCGTCTGCGGCCGATTCCAGGGGCAGGGAGTCACCCGTCATGCCATCGGTCTGGGTTTCAGCCCCTCACTGAACCGCACGATTGACGGATATCAGACGGCCCTGGAAAATTCGCTCGACGATCGCCCGTTCCACTTCGTGCTGGAGCAGGGGGACCTGTTGATCTGGCTAGATCAGAAATCATTCGTCGATAACCGGCTGACGCTGTTTGCCGGCGAAGGCGATCAGGATCTGTTTCAACTGCACGATCAGACCCGACGGGCGCTGCGGACAGCACGCAAGGAACAGCTGGGGAGCGGCAAGCCCGAGTTCTGGAAGGCGACCTTCAACCGTTACAAGGTGACGCATGTCTTGCCGCGCCTGTCCGGGATGAACCCTGACTATCGGACGTTTTTCGATCTGCTGACGACCCCGGACTGGCAGTTGACCAGTCTGAACGCGGCGACCGCCGTTTTTTATCGCACGGACATGAATAATGAACATGCGCGTGAATTTCTGGCATCGCATCAGATGGACTTCAGAAAGATCGCCTTTCAGGAACAGAAAGATTTCCCTGAAATCCGCAGTGACTGGGCACGCCCGCAGTCGATCTACAGCCGCTATCTGCTGCCCCAGACGGTCAGCATGGAAAATGATGTGCAGACCGCACGTCACTATCTGGGGCTGATGTCGCAGTCCGCTGGCAATCATGAATTGACTTCCAGTTTCGCCATCCTGGCGATTCAACTGGCGAACCGGGGACTGATCGAAAATCCGAACAGCGCGGAAGCCTACCGGATTCTGGGCAGTGCCTACAGTTATCTGGCCAGCCTGGAAGCGCAGCTGTTAACGCCGCCGGGGGCCAACGGTCAGCAGCGGGCTCCGATGGGGTTCGACCGCATGCGATATTTCCAGATTCTGCATGCTTACCATCAGTCATTGATCGTGGATCCGGACTTTGCTCCCACGCATATGCTGCTGTTCGAAATCTACACGAACATGCGGAAGATCGATCTGGCGCATCGAGAGCTGAAAACCTACCTGGATATGGTGGAAGGCCAGGAGCAACTGGACGATGACGCCTTCGCCCGACTGCGTGCTTATTCAGAACATGTCGAGAAACTGCAGGGGCAGATCAACCAGATTACACAGGAACTGGATCAGCAGGAGGAAAAAGGGGCAGACCCCTTGCAGCTGGCCAGCCAGGCCTACCAGAACGGGTTCGTCCTGCTGGCGCAGCACTACCTGGATGACCCGGTGTATGTGAAGCAGAATCCCCTGGCCCAGAACCTGGAAGCGACGATTCTGATGGAGCTTGGTCAGTCTGAGGCGGCTGCCAACCAGGTGACGATGCTGCAGCGCGAGGCCCAGAGTCAGCCTCAGATTCCCTGGCGGGCACAAGCTGCCTTCACAAGCCTGGGGAATGGAAACTACCGTGGTTGCTTCGACCTCTGGCGGCAGGAAATCCGCGAGCAGGAAGAGGCCCGGATCGCGGGAGTCCTGCAGACGCTGCCCCTGGTCCAGCCACCGATGAACAGCTTCTGGCCCACGCAGCATGCCGTGTCGGTGATCAATTACCTGTATGGACTCGCGCAGCAGCAGACGCCGTTGAAACTGAATATGGCGCGCTGCGAGATTGAAGCGGGACAGCCGGAACAGGCAGTGGCACTGTTACAGGATATTATCGATGATGCACCCGATACCCCGTATCGGCCGATGATTCGCTTTTATCTGTATCAGCTGACGGGCAAACTGATTCCCGAACAACCGGAAGCGCCGGCGGGACAGACGGAGCCGGAGGAAGACGAACTCCCCCTGGTGGCTCCGAAACCCTGATGATACTTGCTCAGGCTGGTTTCAAGACCTTGATCGAGGTCCCTTTGACCAGGTCAGCGACCTGTTCGCGGTAAGTGAGCATGTGGGGCGCGGCGAGGTGTGCCTTGAGGGCATCGACGCTTTCCCATTTCTCCATGACGGTCACAATCTGGCTGCCGTTCTTGACCTGCACCGGGATATCGGTGTCTTCATCCACGGCGGGGCCATATTCAATACAGCCGTCTTCTGCCAGAACCAGGGGAACCAGCTTGTGAAAGGCGTCCAGGAAGGCGGCCTGTTTTCCATCAGCAATTTCAATATCGGCGATCACAAAAATCATGTTACTTCTTTCTGGAGTGGTTACTGTGCCCGTAAGCGTTTCGTTAACTGGCTGAGACGAACGATCCGGCGGGAATGCAGGCCTCGGGCGATTTTCTCACCACCTGCAAACGCTTCAACGCTGAAGCGATACACCGGTCCGTCCTGGTAGATGAGCCGGGCGGTGCACTGCACCTGATCACCCACAGGTGTGGGAGCCAGATGCTCGATGTCCACGTGGGTTCCGACACTCAGGGAGTCCTGATCCAGCCAGGGTTCCAGAAATTGTAACGCAGCCTGCTCCAGAAACCAAATCAGCGACGGTGTGGAGAGTACAGAAATTTGTGCCTCTCCACTGCCGAATGTGATCGAGTGGTTTTGCGCGACTGTAAAGGTGATCGTGTTGTCATCACCGATCTTCGGGTGCTGCCCCTGCATACTGCTGCCTGTCTTTCAGAATCTCAGGTTCCGTTCTGTTGATTACTGCGAGATTTCAATGGGAATGTAATCTGAAATCCGCGAATCACTGGTGGAGATGCTGATGTGTGAGCGAATGAGCTGTTTTGATAGCGTCGATTTCACATCCGGAGTCACCGTGACGGGCAGGGTCACTTTGATCTTGGAGATGCCGCTGATCTTCGTGGGAATCTCCAGCGTTGCCTGTGAAGAACTGCTGGGGTCCTTATGAGCTGCCGAGGCGTCGATCAGTTTCTGGGGCCCTTTCACCTTCAGAATATAAACGTCTGGTCTGCCGACCGAGAGGATACTGAGGTTGATGGAGCCTTCCATTTTGACTGGAATGCTCGGGAAGTAGGCATCGAGGGTGATCGTGCCCTGGCTGTCTTTCAGACCTTCGTCGTAAGGTACGGTGAAGTACGTGTCGACGGCCGCGTACAGGGTTTCGTAAGGTTTGCCCGGTTCCGGACGGGGAATGTTATTAAACGATTTGCCCCGGCCGTAGAATGAGCCTTTGTGGGCCTCGACCATTTTGCCGTCGGGACCTTTTTTATACAGGCGGTGGTCGATCCGACCGCTGAAGCCTTTGGTTTTCTTATCGTCGGGCGGGAAGGTCAGCCGCACGGTGGTCGTCTGGCTTTCGCCGCTTTCGGGTCTCCACTCCGGGATGTCCAGTTTGCGGAAGGTTCGATAGTTGGCCACGATCGGGAAATGATCCTGCGGGACCACACGCGTCAGACTTCCCAGGCTGGCCGACATGCTGCGCACCTGGTTGGATGAGTTGGAGAACGTAATCAGTTTTTCGGATTCCTTGCCGGAATCGACGGTCGCCAGATCAAGCTCGTCGGTCGAGGCGCGGAAACGCTGCGCTTCGATGAGCAGATCGTATTTGGATTCATTCAGCCAGTTCCCGCTGAAGGTACTCACGAGCACTTCGTGGATGCCCTCTTCTTTGGTCGAGACAGTGAGGGTGGCGTTGGAACGGTCGCCGCCCAGCTGTGACGTCTGCTGGATCACGCGGTATCCGATCTCTTTCCCATCCGGGTTGAACACGCTGACCAGCAGGCGACCGGAGCTGTTGGCTTCAAAGCCGAGCATCACCGTCAGGCTGCTGTCCCGCCGGGTGACTGCCACCGGATAACGGTGATAGGCACCCGCGGAAATGGTTCGCTGTGGTACTACGTAAGCGGCGATGCGATCGGAATCGCGGAGTCCCAGGCCGGGCAGACTGACTTCGGTTTCCAGGTCGGAGAGTTCGATCGGTTTGTGAACGACATCCAGGAAACTGAATTCCCGTTCGCCGTGTTGCGTCACCGTGTAATAGGCGAGGTATGTTTTTCCGGTTTCCATCAGGTTCCGTTTGCGGGTACTGTAGAAAAACGACTTACTGCTGTTGGAAAGGACCAGGGCAATTTCATTCCCCAGTGCTTCTTCTTTTCCAGGTAAGGCGATTGAGAAGGGAATCTTCTCTTTATCTTTTTTCACATCCAGGGTCACAACGGAACCGTCGGTATCCTGGATTTCAACTTTTTCCAGGCGGACGATAGCGGGAGTGTTCTTGAGCAGGAGGCTGCCCTGATCGGAGACTTCGCCGTCGATATTCAGGTCCAGATCGACGCGTTTGTGGGCGGCAATATTATTGGACCGGTCATACAGCCGGTTGAACTTGGAATAGTGATTGATACTGAGTTCCGCGGTCTGTTTTTTGGGATCCAGCGTCAGTTTGGCCAGCCGCACGAATTCGGGATAGGCCTTGTCGATATCGATCAGGCCGGCTCCCTGCTGAGCGTACGTAAAGCCCTGCATCCGCAGTGCTGTATTTTCGAGTGCCAGTCGCATGCTCAAGGCGAGCGAGGTCAGCGAGTAGCGGCTGTCGGAGGATTTCTTCCGGATGGCTTCAATTTTCGTCTGCTGACGTTTCAGCACTTCCGCGTAATCCTTGTCCGCTTTAACCAGGGACAGCATTGCGGCGGCAGCACCGGCGGCAATCGGAGACGACATACTGGTGCCGTTGAACATGCTCGAACCTTCCGAGTTCAGCGGTGTGGAAGAGAGTGCCGATCCGGGGGCGACAACGTTGGGTCGCATTTCACCGGTGTAGGACGGTCCCAGGGAAGAGAAGTAGAGCAGTCCGTGTTCGGGTGCTTTGACTCCTTCTGCCAGGCGGTAATGCTCGCGTAGTGTATTGGCCGAGACCTGGGCACCGACAAACACAGCGGGGCTGGAAGCGCCCAGTCCGTTGATCGTGCGATAGCCGGGTCCATCATTGGAAGCGGAGATGAAGAACGTCGTACCGAATTTAGCCGAGAGGTCCTGCAGGAGAATGCTCAAGGGGCGTTTGAGATACCCTTCGTGGCTGCCCAGTGAAATATTCACGACATCCGGAACATAACCCTGCGGGTTAAAGAAGGCTGAGATAATACCACGCAGAATCGCCTGATCGGTACAGCTCCGCCCGGAGCAGACTTTGATCGCCATCAGTGCCGCTTTGGGGGCGGCCCCTTCGATCTGCATGCCACTGCCTGCGACGATCCCGGCCACGTGGGTTCCGTGCGACTGTTGATCGAAGGCGATCGTGATCTCATCGACCTGTTTTTTAGAATCGGGCCGGAAGAGCAATGGGTACGCGATGCGTTTTGTCCGCGAGGGAAATTCCAGCATGCTCTGGTAAGGAACTTTCAGCCCGTCTTTCTGCATTTTGCGGGCGGTGTTGAAATCCAGAATGGGGGTGTTGGCTTCTTCCTTGCTGAATTTTCCGTCCATATCGACGTCGACGAAGGCGAGCGTGTATTCTTTGGGGAGATCATGAATGGTCGGGTCCGGCTTTCGCGCGGCCACGGGGGCTTCAGGATCTTTTGCTTTTTTCTCTGCTTCCGCCTTCTTCTCTTCTTCGAGTTTCTTGAGTACCGGGTTCGGAATCGTGCCGACGACGACCAGCAGTTTATCATCCTTGGTGCCGTTGCGGTTGATATCCACGCCTTCCCGGCCCAGTGTGGTCCAGAGGTCGCCCTGCTGGAAGCCGAGCTTCTTTTCGTCGATATAACCGAAGAAGACATATTCGTTTTCTTTGACCGTTTCGGGCAGTGCGACAAACTTGCGGTCGGCAATTTCGATTTTGCCATCCAGTTGCCGGGCACGGGCCAGTGTGGAACGTCCTTCACGGGTGGCATCGTCCCAGAAGATCACGCGATCCTGAAAGACGGGATGGGTGGTGTCGATTCCGGTGTCGATGATCGCGACAATCGTGCCTTCACCGAGTCCCTTGCCGGCGACCCGCTTCCGCAGTGCCGGGACCTTGATGTCTTCCAGGGGTACATAGAGCGAATCGAAATCTGCCTCGGGAACTTCCTGCAGTTCAGGGACCTTCGGTTGCTCCGGCATGGGCATGGGGGCCAGGGCGCCCTGGGGGATGTTCTTGTGGGGCAGAATTTCTTCCATCACGCCTGAAGGGAGTTTGAGCGAATCGATGAATTTTTTGTCGTTGAGCTTGCTGGGAGGGAGGTTGACCACCAGGAAGGGGATATCATTTCCGATGCCCAGGTTGGGATCGTAAACAATTTTTCCGCCTGCTTTCTTCACCAGGTCGGCAGTGCGTCTGACGTCGTTGACCCGCAGCAGCAGTGTCAGTTCCGGCGAGCAGTCGCAGAGCTCTTCTTTCGTCTGGGCGGCAGCCGGTGAGCTGAAATGGCTCAAGCCGGTCAGCAGGATGGTCAGAGTCAGGGTGTATTTCGACAGTCGAGATAAATTGAAAAAGTTCATCCGTCCCTCAAGCTTTCGAGCAGCAGGACGCGCGGTCCTGTTTGTGTTTTTTGTTTTAAATTTTCAGCAGGCAGGTGGGTCGTGTCGAGTGATTTGGCTCCTGGATCATCCTCAAATCAGTATGATCGTTAAGCTTTCTCTATAAGACCACACTTTAATATAGGTTACATTTTGTAGAAGTTCTTCATATTCTCACATGATCGTCTATGAATGTGAATACCACGGGGAAGGGAAAATCTGATTTAATCCAGACTCGCAAAGCACTTAGGGGAATAGATCGAACTCCGTTCACCAGTTGAAGTTCTCTAATTCCAGATAAGTATATCAACAAATAATTGACAAATCGAAATGCATAAAATACCTTCTGTATATGCTTCAGTCTGCCCGCCAAGCCCTGATGTTTCTCTGCTGTGCAGCCATTGTGCTGGACATCGTGCTTCTGTTGGGCGGACCGTCTCTTTTACAGTCTTTGGATGAAAGTCCGGACTGGTTTTACTCCGAATTCGAGTTTGAAGAAAACGAGGATGCCGGGGAAGAAGAGCCACTGATCCAGGATGCGGAATTACTCCTCGAAGTTTCGCACGTCATTGCCTTGGTGATCGACGTTGATTTTCAGGTCAACGAATCTGATCGTGATGAAGCCTACATCTCTCGCGGCCCGCCGGTTCTCTGCTGACTCATACCTGTTTTTAACGGTATGCTCCTGTTGACTATTTCGGGTTCTCTCCTGCGCCGATCCAGCAACGTTTGATGCGCACTGTTGCTGTAATGCCACTTGACCAGTTTGGTCTGAGACGCCCCGTGACATCATGAGCGTGCCTTTTGAGTTCATCCCGCCTGAGCTTTATGATTCAGGTCCATAGATCATGGATTTCTTCAATGTCGCAAAATCAATACGACCAACCTAAATTTAATCTGAAAAGCTATCTCAACGATTTTAATCCCTGGCACAATATCAAAATCATGCACACCAACGTCCCTAACGACATTCTGGCGGGGATCACGGTGGCTGTCATTGCGATGCCACTGGCGCTGGCCTTTGGTGTGGCATCAGGACTGGGGGCCGAAGCCGGGATGTGGGCCGCGATCTGCGGCGGGATCCTGGTGGGGCTGTTTGGTGGATCTAATACCGGCGTGAGCGGTCCGACAGGGCCCAAGGTGGTCCAGCTGGCCGCGATCATCGCGGCGACGAAACTGGCCAGCGGCCAGCCCGATGTGGTGTTTGCGATGTCGATGGTTTTTCTGAGCGGTCTGATCTGTATTGTGCTGGCGTTGATGAAAATCGGTCGGTTTATCTATTACACTCCCTATTCCGTGGTCTCCGGTTTCATGTGCGGGATCGGTGTGATCATCATGCTGCTCGAAATTCCCCCCATGCTCGGATTTGCTACCCCCAACTCCGTGATGGGTGCGATCAAGCAGATTCCGTATGACATCATGCATGAGAAGCCACATGCGCTGATTGTCTCATTGGCCACCTTTGCGACGATTCTCCTCTGGCCCCGTTTGACAAAGAAGCAATGGTTACCTGCACCCCTGATGGGACTGATCGTCGGAACCAGCCTCGCCCATCTGCTGCAGTTTAAGGACATCGAATACATCGCCTCCATGCCGGTGGGAGTGCCGCACCTGTACTGGCCCGATTTTTCCCGCTTCGGTGATATGATCGGCGGGGCCTTCGCGCTGGCCGGGCTCTGTATCTTTGACTCGCTGCTGACCTGTCTGGTAGCGGACAACATGACCAACGAGCGGCACAACAGTGACCGGGAAATCTTCGGGCAGGGCATCGCGAACATGGGTTGCGGAATTGTGGGGGGCGTGACTACGGCGACCGCCACCATGCGGACCGTTGCGAATATCAAGTGTGGCGGCAAAACAGGTCTGGCTTCGATTGTACATGGCCTGGTTCTGTTGGCACTGATGCTCGGACTGGCACCTTACGCCAGTTATATCCCCATGGCCTGCCTGGCTGGAATTCTGCTGAAAGTCGGTATTGATATTATCGACTATCGCGTGCTGCCGGTCCTGCACCGGATGCCCTTCATGGATTCGATCTGCTTCTGGGCGGTATTGATTCTGACGATTTCGGTCGATCTGCTGGTGGCGATGGGCGTGGGGATCACAATCGCCTTTGTGCGGATCGTGCAGGAACTGGGACAGGCTTACGAACAGAACGTGGTCAGTCTGAATGAAATCAATCGCCCACTGCCGGCCGATGTAAGTATCCCGGAAGAACTCAAGGAAAAAGTCCTCAAATTGCGGCTGGAAGGTCCGCTGTTCTTTGGTGTTTCTGATACAATTTACCGTACTTCTTCAGCGCTGGTGGATTATAAGTATCTGATCATCCGCATGGCGCGGGTTCCGATGGTGGACATGTCGGGGGCGTATCTCCTGGATGACATCATCGAGAAAGCCCATGAGCAGGGAGCGACCGTCTTCTTTACCGGATTGCGACCCCAGGTGAAACGGAATTTAACACGCCTGAAAATTATCGAAAAGGTAACGGAGGCGAACTGCCTGGATACGTTTAACGCTGCGATCCTGCGGATTGAAGAACTGGAAAACGGACATGTTCCGGAAAGAGAACCGGTTGAACACGAAGACTTAAGCAGGGTTTAATGCGAATTCTGGCAATCAATGCGTATCATGGCGGGAGTCATCGCGATTTCCTGCAGCAATGGATTTCGCACAGTTGTCATGAATTTACCGTGCTCTCTCTGCCGCCCCGTCACTGGAAGTGGCGGATGCAGCATGCTGCCTTGACAGTCGCGGCAGAGGTCGCGGAGCGTTTTGCAGAAGGCGCACGCTGGGACATCCTGTTTGTCACAGACATGTTTGATCTGACGACGTTTCTGGGGCTGGTCCGTGCGGAAATTGCGGACCTGCCCCGCATCGTCTATTTCCATGAGAACCAGTGGACCTATCCGGTTCCCGCGGATGAGCCCCGGGATCTGACATACGGGTTTATCAACCTGAAAACCGCGATTGCAGCCGATGCACTCTGGTTCAATTCCGACTTTCATCGGCGGGAATTTTTTCAGGGTTCGATGGAATTCCTGAAACGGATGCCGGACTATGCGCCCCTGGAACTGCTCGAACCGTTGCAGCGGAAATCCGTCGTGCATTCACCGGGGATTCAGACTGTGGAGCAGGGGAACCCGGAGCGGGGACCTCGTCCGCTGCAGCTGTTGTGGGTGGCCCGCTGGGAATATGATAAAAACCCCGAACAGTTCTGTGCCGCGGTCTCTCAACTGGAAGCGAAGGGCGTTGACTTTCGTTTGAGTCTGTTGGGACAGTCGACACCGGAAGTGCCCGACTGTTTTCTCGAATTGCAGTCAGACTATGCCAACCGCATCGATCACTGGGGCTTTCTCGAACAGCGATCCGATTATCAGCAGGCGTTACAAAACGCAGACGTGGTGATCTCAACGGCCCGGCATGAGTTCTTCGGGATCTCGATCCTGGAAGCAGTGGCAGCAGGCTGCCTGCCGGTGCTGCCTCAACGCCTGTCTTATCCCGAGATTTTTGCGGAAACACCCGAGTGTTTCTACGACGGCTCGACCGAGGCACTGGTTGAGAAGGTCATGCAGTTCTCACAACTGTTGCAAACGGACCGGGGAGCGGAGTCGCTGTGCGAGCGGCTGAAAAAAATCTGCTCCCGTTATCACTGGGAGTCGACGGCACACATGCTGGATGAGGGAGTTACGGTGTGCCGTCGCCATCAGGTTGTCGAGTGATCTGAGGCAGCTCCAATCGGCATAATCCGCTTTCAAAATTGCGCTCATGCGTACAACTGGCACCCGTTCTAAAGGGCTGTAACGATTGTAACAATCAGAGACAGAATGACGGTTGCGCGCTTTGCATGAAATCTGGTTTGCTGAGTAATCTGGGCCTTGTATTACAGTGCTGACAGAGAGTCATGCACTTTAATCAATCCAATTATTTTCGATCTAAATTCAAAACTTTTTTATTGTGTTTGGGATACTGCTCTGGCAAAGTAATACCTGTCAGTGACCGCGTGTTTCTGATTTCATGACGGTCTCACCAACTTTGATTAAAGACTGTATGAAGCATCTGAGATCTACCACTTTTGCCAAGCGATTATCATCATGCTTACAATTTCAAAAGACATCCTGCCCCAGACCTTTCTGAGCTACATCGCCTTCCGGATTGCATTCATGGACACCCTGGAACGCATTGCTCTGGCAAAGCAGGTGGGAGACGACCCGTTCGATTCATTCGGGTTTCTGACCGAGGTCCCGTTTTTGAGAAGCGTGCCGCCGCACGTGCAACTGGATCTGCTGTCAGTCACCTGGGCCAAACATCTGGCCAGTGAAAACGTCGAAGGCGACCTCGTCGATGAAAGCGTGGTTTACGCGGTTTGTGAAACTGCTGCCCGCATCATCGATGAACAACCCGACGAAGCACGTCGCTACCTTGAGGGGGGACCACTTGACGTGCACATCGCCGTTGATCATTTCCTGTCATCGGAAGTACGCAATCTGCATCTGAATCTGTCTAACGAAGGCGATTTTCTGCTGATCAGCCAGTTTCAGGATATGGCTCCTGAAGAGGCACTGCCGATGAAAGAAGAATTTGGGATTCAGGAAGAAGAAATTGAACCCATGTTCGACGTCTTGATGCAATGGTACATGTCGGTTGACTTCATGCCCAACCTGGAAGGGTTGCTGCAGGAACGTGAAGTCGCCCGGGCGATCACAATCGTCGGTCTGAAACAGCAGCCGCTGTGCTGAATCAGCATAGTCAGGCGTCGACTGACGAGATGCACTGAGGGGGATCAGGAACGGTTGTTATCATCCGTTCCTGATTTTTTTTCGCGCCGTTCTTTGAAGACTTCCAGCCGTTTGCGGATCGTGGCTTCAAAACCCCGCTCCACGGGCCGATAGTATTCGCGTTCCACACCGAGGTAGTCCTGGTCGACCCAGCCCTCTTCTGACGCGTGGGCATACTGGTATCCCTCGCCGTGACCCAACTGGCTGGCACCGCGGTAATGCGAGTCTTTCAGATGCACGGGGACCGGCAGCAGGGCCTTGTTGCGGACATCGGACAGTGCTTCGTCGATGGCGACGTAGGATGCGTTCGATTTCGGCGCGGTGGCGATATACGTGACCGCCTGCGAGAGCAGGATCCGGCCCTCGGGCATGCCGATTTTCTCGACGGCGGCAAACGCGGCATTGGCCACGAGGAGCGCCATCGGGTCTGCATTTCCCACGTCCTCCGCAGCCGCAATCACGATCCGGCGGGCCAGGAAGCGGGGGTCTTCACCGGCTTCAATCATGCGGGCCAGCCAATATAACGCCGCATCCGGATCACTGCCCCGCATGCTCTTGATGAGTGCGGAAGCGGAGTCGTAGTGCGCGTCGCCGTCCTGATCGTATTGAATCGCTTTTTTCTGAATCGATTCCTGGGCGACTTCCAGATCGAAGGGGCGATCTTGACCGTGGATTGAGAGGACGCCAATCTCCAGCGCATTCAGGGAACGGCGGGCATCCCCGTCGCAGACTTCGATCAGAAAATCGAGGGCTTCTGCTTCGACTTCGATGTTGTAGCGAGCCAGGCCCCGTTTTTCATCCTGCAGAGCCCGATGCATCAGCGTGCGGATTTCATCCGCTGTCAAAGCCTGGAATTCAAAGATCTGGCTGCGGCTGATGAGAGCCGAGACGAGCGAGAAAAAAGGATTTGAGGTTGTGGCACCGATCAGCGCGACAACGCCGGATTCGACATCGGGGAGCAGCACATCCTGCTGGACTTTGCTGAAGTGATGCAGCTCGTCGATGAACAGAATCGTCTGCTTGCCACCTGAGGCCAGTTCATCGCGGGCCCGGTCGAGGGCGGCGCGAACTTCCTTGATGCCGGCGGAAGCCGCGTTCAATGCTTCAAAGCGGCGATGGGACTGCCGGGCAATCAGTTCTGCCAGTGAAGTCTTGCCGGTGCCGGGGGAACCGTAAAAGATCAGCGAGCCGATCCGGTCCGCGGCGAGGATGCGTCGCAGCAGTTTGCCTTCGCCCAGGAAGTGCTGCTGTCCCACAAATTCTTCCAGGGACTGGGGACGCATGCGGGCTGCCAGCGGTTTCGCCTTTTCCAGGTGCTGCGATTCCTGCTGGTCGAACAAGCCCATGTGAAAAACCTCCGCCAAGTGATTCGTTCGCGGGTGTATTAGAACCCGTGATTGCAAAGTGGGGACCTGATAACTCGGGTTGTGTGAGCCGGTTATACCGGATTTACACGCGGCCGAATCTCGCGGGTCCCCAGATTAATATTTGTAGGGTCAACTCACGATTTTGAATCAACATGACAGAGGCTTGTTTCTCTGTATTCGTTATGTCCTCATTTTAACCGGCAGCCCTATGTAAAACAAGGAGCCGATTTTAGAAATAATATTCTGTGAAAACAACCGGTTTAACCTTCGTGCTTGTCAGAAGGGCCCTTCGGTTTCTGTTTCTGTTGCGAGAGAAATTCGACCAGATCCCGCAGATCGTCTTTGCTGAGCTGCTTGACGATTTCATCGGGCATGGCCGACTTCCCGTTGGCCCGTTCGTCGATGTCTTCTTTAGGTACCCGGATCAGAGTCCCTTTGGCGTCCATGACCTCCAGGGTGTCGTCGGTCTCGTTACGAATGATGCCGACGACGACCTTCCCGTCCACCAGGGCCAGTACTGCTGTTTCGAATCCTTTGGCGATCGCTTTGTTGGGAGCGACGATCGCTTCCAGGAGATAGCGGCGGTCCTTGTCGCGGCCGATGCCGGAAAGGTCCGGTCCGACTTCACCGCCGTTGTTGCGGATTTTGTGACAGCGGCGGCAGGAAGTATCGCTGCGGCCATAAAAGATCTCGCGGCCTCGGGCGGCGTTACCGCCGGACAGTGATTCGATATAATTCGCGAGGACATCGCCCTGGGGACGCTGGGCTTCGAACTGATCGCGGAGCTGGTCCAGTTCGGGAGATTTTTTCTGTGCGGCTGCTTTGAGCAGATCCAATTGAATTTCCGCGGGGACTTCCTGTTTCACCAGCCGCTGCATCCAACGGGTCAGGATGGCGGTTGCTTCCGGGATCTGCATTTCAGCCAGGGTGGCGATGGCGCCCTGTTTTTCTGAGGTATTCCCGTTTTCGATTGCCTGTTCCAATGGCTGGATCGCGGCCTGGGGTTCGTGGCGGGCCAGCACATTCCGGCCTGCGACCCGCAGCGCTGCGTGTTTGTCGGCGATCGCGGTTTTGGCGATGGCAGCAATTTCGGGATAGCCGAGTTTGTCCAGTGCATTCAGCGAAGCGACCCGGACTTCGACGGGACGTTTTGGATCTTCGACCATTTGTGCCAGCATCGGGGCGGCTTCCTTGATGCCATATTTCGCAGCCAGTCCGGTGCCCGCTTCCTTGATCTTCTCAGAGCTGCTGAACAGATCGGGAACGATGGGGCCCACGATCTCTGCCAGTTCGATGGGTTGACGGTTTTCGATGGGCTGCCAGCGTCCGAGGACGCGATCGAGAGGCTCCGGTTCATTCCACTGGTTCAGTTCTGCAATCGCTTCCAGGCGGAGTGCTTCGGGGACGTTTTTGTCGGCTGCAATTTTCGCCACGACCGCCGCATTTTCGGCACCGCCGAGTCGGAAGTTGGCATTCATTACGCGGCGGAGCAGGGGATCTGAGGTCTGGGGAGTAATGGAAACACGAGCCAGATCGCTGACGGCGTCCGTAATCGGAGCATCGTTGATGGCGCGGGCTGCTTCGAGAACGACCAGCGGATCGGCGTCCTGCAGGAACAAACCGACTTCTTTCCGCTGCAGACGACGCAGGGCGACCACCGCTGCCAGGCGGACCGCCGGTGATTCATTATTTGCGGCGGCAATCAACTGGTCGGCGGCACCGATGCGGGCCAGGGCCAGAATGGCAGAGTGACGCAGCATGGGATCGACATTGTTATTCTGTTTCAGCATTTCAAACAGGACCGGGATCGCATCTTGAGACTGCAGGTGCCCCAGGGCCACCGCAGCGAAGTATTGCACTCGGCCGTTGGTATCAGAGAGTAACTTGATCAGGGTGGGAGTGGCATCGTACCACTTTGCTTCGCCGAGCACTTTCGCGGTCTGGGCTCTGACTTCACTGTCGGAATCGTTGAGCAGGCCTTGAATGCCGGCCACCGCGGAACTGGTTTTGCGGCCCAGTTGACCGATGCCCCAGATCGCGTGCAGGCGGGCGAAGAGATCTTTCGATTTCAGGGCGACGTTTTGCAGGGCGTCCAACGCACTTCGATCGACGAGGGCGAACTGTGCTTCCATGCGGATCCGCTGATCCGGATGTGCGAGCAGACCGGCCAGTTCCTCTGTGGAACGTTCAGAGAAGCCTTCCTTCATCAATTCTACGGAGTGAACTTTTTTCGCTTCCCCTGCGTGTTTTGTGTCGGTGAACTGATAGATGCGGCCTTTGCCCAGGCCGTTCCAGCCATTGACCCAGTCCGAGACATACAGGCTGCCGTCGTAACCGAAGTCGACGTCGGTCGCCAGAATCTGCCAGATGAATTCATGGGAATCGGTCAGCTCAAACGAAGCGCCTTTGGGTTTGACGGCGAAGGAACGGATGCCGCTGCGTGAGGGAGTGCCCCGGAAGTCGGCCAGGAAAAAGTGGCCTTTGTAGCGGTCAGACAGTCCGACGCCTGGATAGTGAACCAGACCGGAAGGGCCGTCGGCCAGATTGACGATGGGGGGCACTCTGTAAGCAGGTTGTCCCTGATGGTCCGGATGCCAGATTTTTTCGCGGTTAAAGGGACCACGGTCTGACAGGTACTGGTAATACATCCGCCAGCCTGAATCTCCCCCTTCGACCACGTAGACCCAGCGGGCTTTGTCGCCGCTGTCGGAATTGTTATCGCCGGTGAACAGGTTGCCGTAATCGTCGAAGGCCAGTTCCTGTGGGTTGCGGAGTCCGTAGGCAAATTCTTCGAGTTCGGTGCCGTCCAGGTTACAGCGGAAGACGGCTCCCGTGTCCGGGCGGAAGAGGTGCTTGCCTTCTTTGGTTTTGATGTTGTAACCCCGGTCACCGATGCTGAAGTAGAGTCGTCCGTCGGGACCGAGTTCCAGTCCGTGCAGGTCGTGTCCGCGGAAGGCGACCCTGACGCCATAACCGCTGCTCAGTTTTTCGCGCAGGGTGGCTTTGCCTTCACCGGCGGTGTCTTTGAGACGCCAGACATTGGGAATGCAGGTGTAATAGACATAGCCGCCCCGGGCCAGGACGCCGGCGCCAGTTCCCTCTTCGATATGATTGAAGCCGTCTGCGAAGACGCTGGCATGGTCGGCTTTTCCGTCGTGATCCCGGTCTTCGACCAGGCGGATCCGATCATGTTCGAGGGCATACTGTTTGACGTTTTCCTTGAGGTGTTTCTTGAAATAAGCGATGCGATCTGCCACGGTTTCTGCAGCGAGGTCGTCGTGCAGCCAGTCCATGTGGCTGCGGTTGTCTTCGACCCCTTTGGACTGCCGATAGGTTTCTGCTACGTAGAATCGCCCCTGTTCATCGATGCAGAACGCGACCGGGTTGGCCAGCAGCGGCTCTGCGGCAAACAGGCTGACGCGCATTCCTTCGGGAACGCGAAAACCGGAAATGGCCTGCTCTCCTTCCTGGGAGGCTTCCGCGATGGCGGGGGTGTAAGGCGTTTCGCTATAGCCGGCCCGGGGGTTTGCAAAGGGGAGCAGACTGACCGAGCAGGCCAGCAGGAGGCGGAGACGAAACGGTAATTGCAGACAGTGGGCAGGAAACAAAGTAACACTCCTTGGGGTGAGCGGCGGGCTGCTGTGAATGAAATATTGATGAATTCTGGTTGGAAAATCGCTACTATCTTAACGGCCTGCAGAGGCCGTTCACAGCCTGAGTTTCTCCTAAATTCTCTGATCAATACAGATTTGAACCGGAGCCAGAATTTTTGCCGAGCTGTATGAGTACAGTGCATTCTCAACTGGTTTGCAGGTTACAATCTCAGTAACATGCACTTAAATACAAAATAACGTCACTGAGAGGCAAGCCGTTCATTAAGTTTGCTTACAAAAGAGTACGAACGACATCTAGAGTGTGCGCAACGCAATAGAATCAGGTTAATCCATGAAAAATGTTGTCAGCCTCATCCTGGGAGGGGGCAAAGGGACCCGTCTGTTTCCGCTTACACAGCTCCGCTCCAAACCAGCCGTTCCGCTGGCCGGCAAGTACCGGTTGATTGATATTCCGATCTCCAACTGTATCAACAGTGAGCTGAGCCGCATCTATCTGCTGACTCAGTTTAACTCGGTCAGCCTGCACCGGCATATTCGCCAGACTTACAAATTCGATTCCTTCGGGGGTGGTTTTGTCGAGATCCTGGCCGCCCAGCAGACGATGGAAGGGACCGACTGGTACCAGGGAACTGCGGATGCCGTCCGCAAGAACATTCGCTGTATCGAACAGTCGGACATCGACTACGTACTGATTCTTTCCGGCGACCAGTTGTATCGCATGGACTATTCGGAGATGCTCAACAATCATATCGAGTCGAAAGCCGACGTTTCGATTGCCACGGTGCCGCTCTCCAGCGAGCAGGCCTCTGCCTTCGGGATCATGCGGGTCGATGATTCGGGACGCGTGAAAGGCTTCCTGGAAAAACCACAGACCGAAGCAGATCTGTCGATGGTGCGTACGCCTCCCGAGTGGATCGATCAGCAGGGCATTGAGAGTCGAGGCCGGGACTGTCTGGCGAGCATGGGCATCTATCTGTTCAACCGCGACCTGCTCGTCGATCTGTTAAAGGCGACCGACTACGAAGATTTCGGCAAGGAAATCTTTCCGATGTCGATTCGCACACATAAAGTGCACGCGCATCTGTTCGACGGCTACTGGGAAGACATCGGGACGATCCGCTCTTTCTATGATGCGAACCTGGCGCTCGCGCATCCCCACCCGCCGTTTGATTTTGTGGTGGAGAAAGCGCCGATCTACTCACGTCCCCGATTTCTGCCTCCCACACGGTGCGAAGGCACCCAGATCAGCCGCAGCCTGATTGCGGATGGCTGTGAGATCGACGAGGGCACGGTGATCGAAAATAGTGTGATTGGTCTGCGGTGCCGGATTGGCAAGAATGTGACGATCCGCAACTCGGTAATCATGGGAGCCGACTTTTACCAGGACCACTGCAAAACGCATGACACGGATGGTTCGCCAGCCATCGGCATTGGTGAGGGCGCTTACATCGACGGCGCGATCGTCGACAAAAACTGTCGAGTGGGTAAAGGTGTCCGCATCGAACTCAACGGCCACACCGAGACGGACTTTGACCAGAGCGACGTGATGATCCGCGACGGCATCATTGTGGTGCCGAAGGGAACGGTTCTGGCAGAGGGTTGGAAGTTGTAACTTCCACCATTTTTTTAATTTAACTCAACAGGCAGCCTTTCGGGGCTGCCTTTTTTTACATCGCGCTTGAAAAATGTATGGGTGTATACATAATGGGTTTGTGGATCTGTTGCGAGTCGGATCATTGGAACTACGAGTCAGGGGAATATTCTCATGCGTTTTTTGATGATGAATGTCATTATTCTGTGTCTTTCATCAGTTTCTGTTCTCAGTGCCGCAGAGCCGCCTTCGGAGACTTATGAAGACCTGGGTTTTGAGACGGTAAAGGTTCTGGATTACAAGAAATCACTGCGGGAACAGGGAGAGGAGATTCCTCGATTTCCACCACGTACTGGTAACGCGCTCATTGTCGAGACGTCGGGATCTGATTCACGCGCTGAAAAGGCAGGGCTCGAAGATAAGGATTTAATTGTGATGATCAATGGGACCTTACTCCGGTCGCCTGATGAGGGAGACGAGATCCTGAAAAAAATCACGTATAAAGATGAATTTGAACTAAGGGTGGTCCGACTTGTTGAAAACCGCTGGGACCGGAAAACTTTCACGATCAAAGCGATGTCTGATCTGGAATATTATCGCTCTCAGATCTATTCAAGATTTGGTTTTGATTCGCATTGTAAGCCTGGTCGTTTTAAGAGACACAAAACCTCTTCCTCCATGAAATATATTCATAATGCTTTTATGTTGTATATCCAAGATACAGCTGATGAGCCTGATGAACTTTTCTTGAGAATCAGTCAGTTCTTGCCGGATAAAGCCTTGCTTCAGGAAGAGGGCAAGCCTGCAGGATTTATTGTCAAAACGGACCAGAACAGTTACCGAATTGCTTTTATTGATTCGGTTGGTGAGCAAATTGCAAAATATAAAAATGAAAAGTCTCAAACTGAGAAACGAATTCAATCAATCAAGGAAAAGATTGCTGAATTGAAAAAAACAGAGAATGCAAAAAACGAACTGACCCAGACAGAAAATATGCTTGAGCAACTTGTCAAGAAATATAAAACGGATCAGGTCAAGCAGGCTAACTTCCTGGAAAATGTAAAACTGATCAAGGCAGTAATTGAAGAAAAAGCTCGAAAGCAATATAGCGAAATGTATGTCGGTGCAGGTCCAATATACAGTAAGTATCTGGATGAACTTCGTACAAAATTAAGGAACGGAGGGACTGTCGAGGAGATCAAGTTAAATACTCTGGAAACTCTCAGATTGGGGGGCGCGGATCTTGATCTGGCAAGAAAGCGACAAGGATGGAAATTACGCGATGAACTCATCTTTCCCGATGAATTCAAGATGATCGAAGATATGATTTCCTCTAAAAACGTGACCGTCTACTACGAAATGGCACCCGAAAAAAAGTTTGAAGTGACTGAAGAACAACTACAGGCGATGAAGGCTGTGTTTTCAGTGTTCAAAGCCGACAAGGAACAAGCAGGAGAGTAATCGGGCGAGCCTGTTGCATAATGTACTATTCAGATCCAATTCAGGATTTGTGAAACGCTTTTAACAGATCCGTGTGCCGGACATCGACGGCGTGCCAGCAGGCGTCCTGCTCTGCTGCGGAGAAGCCCTGCCAGGCAACGATGAAGTGGAAGCTGCACCGGCTCCCTTTTTTCAGGTCAGGAAGTGTCAGCGAAATCCCTTTTTCATCATGTCCCAGTGGGCAGTATTCATATTTTTGTTCTTGCGGGAGACGGGTGTTGAGACACTCTTCATCTTCGGTGCCGATCATCAACTGGGTCTGTTCATTCTCCCAGGACATTGCATACAGATGCTGGCCCCCTTCATAGGAGTAGGAGTCGTATTTTCTGTCCCGCAGTCGGAATTCGAAGATCAGGTCTTCCGCCGGCTCGCGGCAATTGAGCTGGAGCAGGATCCCCAGGCAACTGTCGACCAACATCCCGGCTGGCAGCCGGGGGGAGAGCGGTACGGCGTCGAGTCGCACCTTCACCCCCGGCGTGACGCCAAAGACGAAGAAATTGATTTCCCCGAGTGGGGTATCGATAATGAGGTTGTGCATGGTTGTCAGGTCTGAAAAACGATCCATTCGCAGGTAGCTCTTACTTGTGATGATAGTAATGACATCGCCATTTACCGCTGGCAATTCGATTGTGCGAACTTTCTCTAGAATCGCAATGTCTATTTTCAGGAAAGCTTCTGGAGATTAAAGTATCATGAACGTCGATTCTCATCTGGTCCATCTGGTGCACGACATTCTGTTTCGTGAGTGGGATCCGCTGGGCGTTAATGATGATGAGAAAGCCGTCAGAGAGTATTCCCGCTACATTGTCGGCATTGTCCAGTTACTCAAGAGCGGGGCGGATGAACGGCGCGTCGCAGAGCATCTGTTGCGAATTCAGGAAAACGAGCTGGGAATCAGTCCGCGAGATCCCCAACGGGATCAGGTGATCGCTGCGCGACTGCTGGTCGCTTATGAGATTGCCCGGCGTCGCATTCGACCGGCCCGCTCCGCAGAAGAACTGCTGGAACGTTACCAGGCAGGGGAACGCGTTTTCAATGGGAGCCGGATCGAGACAGACGAGAGTGGGATTCTGGCAGGATGAACACTGGATGGTCTGGTACTCCGCAATGCTTATGTGAAGCTTTCATTCCAGAGGGCGTCTCTGCGGGGCGCTGACTTCTGGGATGCGGAGTTGAAGGGCTCTGATTTTTCCCAAGCCGACTTGCGCGGAGCCAGGTTTGTCGGAAGCGTACTGAGTGACACCTCGTTTCAGGACGCCCGGCTGGATGGAGCACAGTTCTTCAACGCCTGCCATCAAATGCGGTTGTTGGAAACGGGTGAGTTTCCCGACACTTGATGACCTGCGGTTTGGCAGTCGCATCACGCATATTCCGCGTGGATGTATTCGTCAATCGGCTCGAAGCCCAGCCTGGTATAAGCTCTGATTGCGGGGAGGTTGTCGTTGTTGACAAACAGGGTGAGCTGTTTTTCCCGGGCGAACCAGTATTTGCAGATCGCGCTGACGGTCTGTTTTGCGTAGCCTTTGTTCTGATGTTCGGGATGCGTCATGACGCCGCCAATCTGGGCGTAGTGTTTTGAAATGCCGTGAATGTTGGCTTTGGCGATGACTTCGCCTTCCTGTTTGAGCAGCCATTCGTAGTGGGGGGAGATCCGTGCGCGTTCGTGTGCGGGCACTTCCTGGTCCGCCTCCCGGCCTTCCATGATGTTCCCCAGGCGAATGATGGCGTCAATGTCGTCGGCCGTTCCCTGGACCTCTGCTCCCGTGGAACAGTCGTGGAACTTCTCTGGCGGGAGCTGATACAGTGTCTGTTCGGTGATCTTTGCAGGCACGATGCCGTGGTGTTTCAGACGCTCGATGGTCGGCAGAGCGTGGCGTCTGAAGGCGACCACATATTTGAGGGGCCGGTTCTGTTTCACGAATTCATCGACAAAGGCATTGATGACGGTGGTGCTCTCGGCATTCAGCGTGATGTCGCTCCAGCGTCCAAAGTAAACGCCCAGGCCCAGCATGGTACCGTTTTCGAAATAGCCGAGATAGGTATTGAATTCGAAGGGATTGTCAGAGAATTCAAAGCTGCCGATGACAAACATGTTTTCGATTTCACGCTGGTACGCGAAATCGAGAATCAGCTGCTGATCTGCGGCGGTAAGTTCACGAAGCATGGAGTGCCGTTTCTGAAATCTGTTTTTGGCTTAAGGAAAATGCGATCAATCGTATAAGACAAAAATGCGTCCGACAAGGTTCACACATCTTGTGGGCTGTAAGTAAGCGCCGTACGGTTTTATCTTGCGAGGCGGGAGGGCAGCAACTGCTTCTCAAATGTTTTGACTTGCATCCTGAACCGGTTTCTGGTCCTATTGCTGTCTGTTTGTTCCTGTCTTCGGTCATCAGGTGAGAGAAGGATTCAACATGAGAGGCGATGATTTCCAGATTTCCGTTCGAGGTCCCGAGGGGTACGTTGAGGATCCACAAAGTGTGAATGAGTACCTGGAACATTTTCGAATGCAGATTCTGGATCACTTTCAGCAGTCCCCGGAGTACTTCAGAGAGGCCGATTTGAATATCACGCTGAAGGACTTCACGGCACGGCGGTATGGCAGAGGCGTGATGTGGTTTTCGCTGCGCTGGGAAATTGAGGCTTACGTCACCGGGACGGTGAATGGAAGGGAGTTCGACTTTCCGGTTTATGTCAAGAATGAATTGAATGTCAGAAAGATCGGTCTGATATCCATCCACAGAATGCTCACAGAAGGGTGGGATTTATATTCCACCTACGCGAATAATTATGATCTGGCGGGTGATCACAAAAAAGTGAAATTAACAATCGACGATATCACCAGTCAGATTTTAATTGCGCTGGATCAAAAAGTGGGGCGTCCTCTACCCCCGACCACAAAACGAATTTACGCGGTCTGCTGGAGTCTGGCGATTCTGTCGGGGCTGAGTGTTTTTGTTTATTTCATCATGTTTAGTGGAAATTATTCGAACGCTTCCGATTCCCGGTTAACTATAGTCCTTGCTTCTGCTCTGTTCGGTTCAATCAGCGGAGCGTCGGTATTTGGCATCGTCTTTTTATTCAGTTTTATGCTGCAGCCTGATGATTATTTTGTAAAGGATCCGGTCGGCAGAAAAATGTTGCATCGTTCGGGCACCAAGTCAGTGTTGGTTTTTCGGTTAGTCCTGTTCTTTGTACTGTGTGTGATTGCATTTCTCATCTATTTTCTGAAGACACAAATCATCAAGTGACGAGCGGGAAACCGAAAGTGCAAAAATGAAAAATGCCCGACAAGGCATGCAACTTATGGGAAACCAATCCTGATGGAATTTTATGAAGAGGACGTGAGAAAGTACCCCCTGGGGGAATTTTTGAGTTCTTATTCGATCAATCCCCTGCTGGGGACGCTACTCTGGTGCTTGATGAAGATTTATCTGATCAGACCGCAAAACAATCCGTTTCCTGTGTGTCGTTCCCTGAGGGAGAATCTGGTTGAACTGAATGAGATTCCCGAGCGTTTCCAGACGGAAGTCTCGGCAGAGCTGAAAATACTTGCTGAAGCCGGCTTCATTGAGCCGCAGCTGATTAAGCTGCTGTCAGGTTCCCGTCAGTCAGAGCTCAAACTGTCAGGGATCACGATTTTGGCGCTGCATGCAGAGAAACTGATGGGGGTCAAGGTGATGATCTTCTTTCCCGATGAAGAGAGCCCAGTTCGGATGCCCTACTCCCTCCTGTCATTTCCGGACTCGGTCAGCTCGCTTACAACGAGCAATCAGAAGAACCTAGCCGATTTTGATACTGGGGATTCAGCAAGCTCCCATCCCGATGCCACTCTTGTCGAATTGATTCAAATTCACCAGCAGAGGTTGGCGGAATTAAACAGATCGTGTCTGACCATTGATCATGGAGACGAACTGCTGCAGCTGATTGAAGCGAGAGATAATCGACGACTCGATTATGATATCAGCCGGGGTTGGCTGAAACGGGTTTTTCCGTCGTAAGGATCGGGAGTTCACCGGCGGTCGCTGCTGACTGAAA
This sequence comes from Gimesia panareensis, assembly GCF_007748155.1. Taxonomy (GTDB): domain Bacteria; phylum Planctomycetota; class Planctomycetia; order Planctomycetales; family Planctomycetaceae; genus Gimesia; species Gimesia panareensis. Next base: position 6,126,489 of record NZ_CP037421.1, on the reverse strand, counting down.
GCAAAAAACGCCCGACAAGGTTTGCACCTCATCGGACGTTTCGGGGTTGCCTGCTCCCTTTTGTTTTACTCGCTCCTAAAAGCTGGCTGCGGGCAGTTGGGTCATCTGGACGGTAGCCTGCAAAGGTTCGCCTTCGATTGATTCCAGCAGTTCCATTTCCAGTACGCCGCCTGACTGGGCGATGACCTGGCCGAAGACTTCGTTGTCGGTGATCACCACGCCGTTACATTTGGTGATGACCATGCCGGGCTGCAGGCCGACTTCTGCAGCGGGTGAATTTGCTGCGATGGTTTCGATGCCAATTCCTTTGCCGGGCAGCATCAGACCTTTCAGACCGAGGAACCAGCGAACGTCTTCCACAACCACTCCGCTCGGTGCCACATAGTCACAGGTTGGATAGACGTAGTTGCAGTACTGGTAGTTGCCGGGCACGCAGGTCCGCAGCGGTGTGCAGTAGTTGAACCACCACCAGGAGTAACGAGGGCGATGATTGTGCCAGTGATTGTGATGTCCATTGTGGTGACCATGATGATTCCCATTGTGGTGTCCGTTATGGTGACCATGGTGATTTCCGTTGCCCTGACCTGGTTTAGGATGCATGGGATTAGTAGGCCGTGGTTTTGGAGGTCCGTTACCGACGGGAGGCCGAGGGCGAGGACGTGGTTTCGGGGCTCCCATACCTGGTTTCGGAGGAGTGATGCCGCCGTTGCCTGGTTTGCCGTTGCCGATGCCTGGATCGAGGGGTTTCGGGAAGGGCCGTGGTTTGGTGCTGCCGATGCCGGTGAAAGGGTTTTTCCCCGGACGGGTGATGCCACCGTTACCTGGTTTGCCGTTACCGATACCCGGATCAAGGGGTTTCGGGAAGGGCCGCGGTTTGGGAGTCATCCCTCCGTTGAAGGGTTTCTTGACCGGTCGATTGAACGTATTTCCTGGTTTCCTGTTGTTAAAACCAGGCTGTACTTTTTTCATCGTGGTGTGCCGTTGAAAGGTTGATCCCTTGGGCTGTACTTTGGAAAACGTGTTGTGATTCATCCGCGTGTTTGAGACGCGGCGGTTGAAGTTTTGCGGAGTCTTCATCGTTGATGTTCGAGATCGCATCCCGTTGGAACGCGATTGATAATGACCTCGCGATCTTGAAAAACTCGAGCGAGACGAGCTGGAGCGAGAGAAGCCGGAGCGACCATTGGAGTGGCCTCTGCCGCCGGCGAAAGTTTCCAATGTCATGGGGCCCATGACCATTGCCAGAATTACCATACTGAGTGTGAAGCGTTTCATTGTTCTATTCCCCTTGTTTCGTAACCAATTCCGCGATTGTGTTGTTGTGTCTGACAGGTCCCATGCCTGTCTGACTTACTCAGCGTGAAGTGGGAAAAACTGTTACCGGAAAAACAGGGGAATATTGAGAAATGCTGGTCTGTAAGGTCTGGGGTGAGGTGTAAGTGTCTGTTGTTTCTGGGTTTGTGGTATTTCGGGGGTGGCTGTGTTCCGCAAGGTTTTTCTCTGTGCTGGTTGCAAAGTCTCAACATACCGCGGATACTGGAATGGTTCGCCTCTGCACGGGGAACGTCTCTTGGGACTGACTAATTCATAATGATATTCAATGAACAGGAATCCGGATGATGAAGAAGTGCTTGCGTCTAATTGCGGTAGCTGTGGTCTGTAGTCTGGCATTGCCGGTGATGGCGGCGGAGAAAGTCGAACCGGTGCGGATGGGCAGCGGGATCATGACTTTTGATACCGTTCCCGGCTGGGGTTTTGATGAACAGGGCCGTTCAGTGCTCGGACCGACCCATGGTGGTGTGGTCGTCGATAAAGAGGGGAATATTTATACGAGTGCCAAGATCGGCGTCTTTGTCTTTTCGCCGGACGGGAAAGTGGTCCGCCGCTTTCTGGGCGATGAGTATTCCAACATCCATGATCTCGAAATCCGGGACGAACCTGAAGGGGAATTCATCTACGGTGCCCGCAACGTGGCCGGCGAAGGAATCAAGTTTCACGCTCAGACGGGCGACATTATCCTCAAGCTGCCTTTCCCGAAAGAATCCGGATTGAACCTGAAGAAATTTGCCCCGACCGCGATCACTGTCGCTCCCGAGGGGGACATCATTCTCTCGGACGGTTACGCGAGCAATTACATCTTCAAGTTTGACAAGAACGGCAAATACAAGTCCCACTTCGGCAAGAAGGGGAACGGGATGAAGGAATTCAACACCGCCCACGGGATGACGCTGGATACCCGATACGATCCGCCGCGACTGTTGATCTGCGACCGCAACCATCAGCCCAAGGGACGCCTGCTGCACTACGACCTGGACGGCAACTTCATCGGAGAAGTGATCACCGGACTGGGGATGCCGACCTCGGTGGCGATTCAGGGCGACTACGTTTCCGTACCCGATCTGCACGGTCGGCTGGTGATTCTGGACAAGGACAACACGATTGTGGCAGTGCTCGGTAACAACGAGGATGCCAACACCCGCCGAAACTTTAATGTGCCCCAGGATCAGTGGCGCGAAGGCATCTTCAGCGGCACCCACAGTTCCTACTGGGACAAAGAGGGCAACCTGTATGTCCAGGACTGGAACGTTTCCGGCCGGCTGATGAAGCTGGTGCGGGTGAAGTAACGCGTAAGCAGTCTGAGTTTGTGAATAGAACGTCCAGCCTGCTGGACGTTCTATTATAAGCACCAGAAAGAAGCAGGTACCTTACTCATTGATGCCTGCAGGAGATTTGGTTAAATGGGCATCGATAAATATCTTGCCTGTCGCACCTGTCATGTGTTTATAGATCTCCATAAATGGCCGGTAGTTGAGGAAGCGGGGCAGTATCTGGCGGCTGCGCATTATCGAGATAGTGAATTGAAGGGTTTGCTGCCTTCAGTCGAGTCTCCATATCGGGTGGAAGAATCGCCCTATCCTTTGATCGACCTCAATCGTTCATGTCACAAGATCCTGATTACCTCAAATCAGATCAGGATGGCGATCAAAGCGGGTGTCCCTGATCAGGACTATATTCATAAAGCAGTTCCTCTGGTTGAATCATTCGCGTCCATGCACGAAAATCATGAGATCTTTCTCTCTTGTGATTTAGGTGATCCAGATGATGATCCCTGGTCGCCAACACAACCGGGTTTTGAAGAATGGTACGAAATTCCAGAAGGACCATTTCATTTTAATCGTTATCTGCCTCGGAATTTGATCGAAGAACTGGGGTTACGCAGATGGGATGAGGCGGTTGAGGAATTGAAAGATGATTGGCCTTTCGAATTTGAAGAGTACGCAGAAGAACTCAAGGATCAAATAGCGGCGATCCGTAAAGCTTTTGAACGTCTTGTTTCAAAACTTGAAAAGGAGAACAAAGAATCTGACTAGCGGTAGCAAGTTAAACTAAATCTTTGAATGAGAGAAGGAATATTTTCAGGGTGTGAATAAATGGACGACGAACCGGAAATTCGAGTTGGGATTTGCTCTGCAGGCAATACTTTGATTCCCTGCCTGCAGACGATCGTTGCTAAAGGCTACACCGTTAAACACTATTTTCTGAATGATACACCTGGCGAGTGGGAGAACCCACAATGGGATGCCGAAAAGGATGGGTGTTTTTTCAGTGCGACCTCTCCCGATGCTCTCCTGGGGTTGATTGCCATGTGGGAAGTGCGTGGCGATGACTGGTCAATCAAGCCCGGGGAAAGTGAGCTCCTTGACAGACTGATTGATTCTGCAGTGATGTATGACAGTGAAGGTAATGTGATCGACCAGTGATCCGTTCATACTGAACGGAGTCATTGTGGAAACGAAATCTGATTCGTTTCAGACAGGTGCAGCATGAATGAAGTCATCGATGATGCTACCGAAATCAGGGAGCCGGACGTTCCGTTGCGGCAGCGGTATGTGATCCTGCTGTTTCTGATGGCGGCTTTGTTTGTGGGCGTGCCCGTGGTGCTGGTGGCGGCTCTGTTTCTGTTCCCCGCAGCGAAATTGTCGGGTGAGCCTCAGTTTTATGAGGTGACCGATCCGGGGCAAGATTTTACGCTGTATACCGGCTTCGACTGGCCGGAGTTGGCTCAGGTCGTGACGGCAGGGGAAGTACGACTCGAATTTCTGGGGGATGGGGAATACTACCTGGTCTTCGATACTGATGCGGGCACGCTCGCCCGCTGGTTACAGCAGCCAGTTCCCTGGGGGCAAACCGCGTGGGAACAGGGGCCGGTATCGGAAGAGATTCCCCGGTATTTTGGATTTGGTGTTATCGGGATGAGTGCACCGCCGGCAGGTGTTGTGACAGAGGAGGCAATTGGCGAGGAGCAGATCCAGCAAGCGCTGTCTTCACCCGAGACACGTTATGTGGCGCGACAACGAGGGCAGGACTCCTGGAACAATGGCGAAATCCTGCTGCTCGACCCACGACACAATCGGGTCTGGTACTCACGTTGGGATCTGTGATTCTGTTGTCACGTTCAATCGACAGCGGACGGTCAAGTGCTGGTTTGTGTCGTTCGGGATGTTCCCCTGTTTTATCTGCGGGAGCCCTGGAAAAACCTGGTTCTGCGCGGTCCGTTATGCGGGATGAGTGGCGCAGAAGCGGTAAAAAAGCGTCTGTCTGGTACGGTGCACAGATTGCAGCAGACTGGTTCGTGCCGCGCGTTATACTCTGTCTCTGTAGCGTTTGCGTTAACCCTGTCTGGCAGGTAATTCGCGTAGCATTGATTTCAGGTTGAAGTGAGGTCATTGTGCTAACTCCCGTGTTTTTCCCACGTTGATTCGAATCTGTGTATTGCGCCTTGCGCGCGCGACGCATAACTCCGGATTGTGTGCGTTGGCGAGTGCCTGTCAAGGTGTTGATCGGGAAGTAGTGCTGTCGTTTTTTCAGGGTGAAGATGCACTGATCATGACTGACGCGGGGAAATTCAGTCAACCTGTGCGGCCCAGTAGACGCCGGAGGCGACCAGCGATTTGGGACCGTCTTTGGCTTCGGGATGCGGACTGTAACAGATGACGCGACCGGAGCCGAATTTCGAGCGGATGATCGCATGTGTGCCGACCATCGCTTCGGCGGGAGCCCCGTTGCGGGCGACTTCCGTTTCAAAGCGGGCCAGGACTTCGTACCCCGGGAGGTCTGGCTGATTATCGGGGACCAGGAGGGGACCGTTATGATAATAGACCTGATGTTTCTCCTTGCCGCGTGCGAGGACCTGCTGGCCGGCGGAGGTCAGGCTGATTTCGACCGTTTCGCGACCGCGGGCCCAGTGCTGGCGATCCCAGACGCGGGCATTGATGACACCCAGCGACCATTTGTAATGCGACGAGGCCAGATACGCTCCAGCGCAGATGCCAACATAACCGCCGCCGTTTCTGACAAACTGGCGGACCGCTTTTCGACCCTCCGGCTCAAGGGCTTTCGACTGTTTGCTGCCACTGCCTCCGGGCATGATGAGGACGTCGAAGTCTTTGAGCACACCGCTACGAATCTCTGCCGGTCGGACAACCTGGTATTTGAAGCCGTTGGCGGGCGTGAGGAACTGTTTCAGATTGCGGGGGCCCGATGATTCCTTGTCGGGATAATCAAAGATAGCCACGCGGACCAGCTTCGTAACAGAGACTTGTTCGTCGGCCTGCACGGATAACGGCAGACAGAGGAAACTCAATGTGAGGCACAGCAGGAGGTTGAACTGTATGAAGGGACGCATGGCGGAATCCTGGTTTCTAGTATCCTTTTCAGGGAATCACAATCGTTTTCTTGACGGGGGCGAACTGGGGAGGCGGAGGAGCCGGCAGGTTGATGGCGGCCTGTTTCATCTCCCGCAGTTCCTGTTGCATCGCCTGCATGGCGAGTGCCGCCATCTTCTGATGAAAGCGGGTGACGGCACCGCTGGAGTAACCATGTTCTTGACGCGCCTGCTGAAAACTGTGGGTGAGCTTGAGAATCTGGTCTTCTGTTTTCCAGAGGTCAGTCCAGATGCCGGGCAGTGCATCGGTATCGACATCTTTGCCGTCGTTCACAATGCACCAGGCTCGCAGCGAAAGAGCGATCTCACCCAGTTCGGCTCCCTTTTGATCGGTCAGCGGATCAGCGACTTCCTGCATGTCGACCCAGCAGGGAACCGCCAGCGAAAAACTGGGATTTCCGAGAATGGTCCACATGGTTGCCAGGTGAGGATTTTCGCCCGGTTTCACACCCTGAAAGACAGCCGCGGAAACGGTCGTAGAACGGCTGATGGTATTGGCGGTCGGGATGATTTCCGGGAGCGTTCCTTTTTCACCGTTCACCGTGCCCGGCCAGGGAGTACCCTGTTTGCTGGAAAGGTCACGGGTCAGGTTGCGCAGCAGATAGTCCACGGTGATGCCCTGAGGCCGACGCAGTTCCAGGCGGGAACAGGCCTGGGAATAGCGTTCCGCGGAATAAATCTTTCCCAGGTGGCGTTGCTCGGGCAGGGCGGGCAGGCCCTGGGCGGTGGTAGCGAAATTGGAACGCACGATGTAGCCGTTCGGGGCGACTGCAGGATCGTTGGCATCGAACATCGTGTAACTGTCGGGGCCGGTTTCGAAAAGGGCGGCGCCACCCTGTGCATCGATGACGCCGAAGTTCGAAATCGTGCGGCGGCCGGTCTTGTTGGTTTTGTCGAGCAGCTTGCGGAAATCGTCGACCGTTTCGCAGGTCTCCAGGGCATGCTTGATGAAACCGCCATTCCCCATGCCGGTCTTTTTTCCGGTCGTTTTCAGATCTTTGCTCAACGAGTTTTCGAGACAGAATCCGGCTTCGTTCATACCCATCCAGGCCGATTTGCGATTGCCGGCATTCACAACGGCGACCGCGCGGAGCGGACCTGCGGTAAACAGGGCGACTTCATTGTGGAGGGCGGGGGCATCCCGATTTTTCCAGAGCAGCGGTCTGCCGTCGGCGGTCGCTTTGCCGCTGATGACGGCGGTCGTGCAGGCATTGAGCGGGAGAGGCGCACTGTTCCAGATCAGCAACAGCAGTATGGGAATCCGCAGTAGCCAGGCCCGGTTCGCTATCATATTCACTGCATCCTGTTTCAAAGATCAAGTGGGAAACGTCTTCAGATTGTCACGCGTTCTAAATGGTTGGATCATTGTGGGTTTGGTGACCGTATCTCTCAAGCGTCTTGCAGCCGGTTCATCAAACCTGCACCAAATCTTCATATTGTGCAATCCCAGTCAAAATGTGAAATCAAAACTTTCCGATTCAGTGTGGAATCTCGAAGATTTTCTGTCCGCAGTAGAGGAGATGTTTTATGCTGGAAGACTGTGGTCCGTCGCGCTCAGCGTTGTTTCAATGTGGCATCCAGAAAGGGGACTCTGATGCAGGAGACACGATATACCGAGAAGCAGATTTTGTGTGGATTATATTCCTGTTACTGCGATGCGATTGGATCTGATACACCATTCACCGCAGAAACGAGGGTTGATCAGCATATGCAGGCGGATGGTTCATGGGAGGACACCGATCTCGCTGATCTGTTCTATCGTTTTGAACGACAGTTTGATTTCGAATGTTCGTTAGAAGAATGGACAGAAGAGCTGGGGATTGCGAATGTACCCAGTCTGGAAGTGTGGGAACATGAAATGGCACCCCGGTTTACCTTTGGTGCCATTGCGCGATTTATTCAGAAACGTGCGATCAACACCGTTTCGTTTCAATCTGTTACAGTGATTAACCGGGAGTGCGGACCGGCAGGAGCCTTCTACGGGATTCAGCAGGTCGTCGCATCGGAGAGGGCAGCCAGATGGAACTCGCACCGATTTGCTCCGAGTGACAGGATCATTGATGTTTTGCGTGGTTCGCATCTGGATCGATTCTGGTACGAATTGCACTGGAGGACAGAGCTGAGGATTCCCCGGCTGAAGAGGGACTGGGATTTTCTGATCGACTCTGGTTGCCTGCTGGGGGGAATCGGCTTTCTTGTTGCCTTTCCTGCTTCAATACTGACAGGCCAATATCTCTACGCAGTCATTGCAGTCGTTTATCTGCTGGCGCTGTGGGCAGTGGCTTCTGTTTACAAATACTGTTCCGATCCCCTGCCACCCGAACTGCAGACATTCCGCGATCTGGCAGTCGCGATTGCCGGCCTGGATTGTGAGGCGGTGCGGGGCATCAAAGATTCTAAGAACGGCGCAGCGGAGGGACTCACCTGATGAATGAGCTTCGCTATACCGAAACGCAGATTTTGTGTGGCATGCGGGAAATGTGGGAACGGGACCAGACGGAGCTCTTCTTCCTTCCCCGTTCTGTGCCCTTCCAGCCGGATGATCGGATTGATGAGCACATGCAATCTCGAATACTCAAATGGGCGAGCGAAGCGATCGATTACAGTGATTTAGTTGACTTGTACAAATCTTTGCAATACTGCTTTCGATTTGAATGTACCCGAGAAGAATGGTCCGATTGTTTCAGGCTGGATGTTTACCTCGATGACTATGAGGAGTGGGAGCGGCTGTATGCTGCCGACTTTACATTTCGCCGGGCAGCGCAATTCGTAGCGGAACGCGCGACGGCGATTTCCTTTGAGCCGGTGAATATCATCGGCCAGGAGTGCGGACCCGCGGGGGCGTTTTGCGGGATTCAGGAACTGGTGCGGGAGGTCAAAAAACGCCCGCGGGAATTTGGTCCGAGTACCCGGATTCGGGATGTGCTGAAGGGGAACGCGTTTATTTTCTTCTGGATGAAAGTGCGCTGGATTACCAAGCAACGTGCACCCAAACTTTCAAGCTCCTGGCTGAAGCTGGAGACAAACGTGGTTTTCATAATGCTGGCATGTTTGTTGTGCATCGGGGCGATCGTGTTCTCTTTACAGAAAGATCCGCTGTACTTCTTCTACAGTGCTTTCGCAGTGATTCCCTTTTGGATCCTGGTCGGGGGCCTGATGGAGCGACTGTTGGATCCCCTGCCACCAGAGTTGCAGACGTTCCGTGATCTGGCGGTGTGGATGGCGGAGCTGGACGATGAGCAAATACTGCCGGAGGGAGAGAGGGGATGAGTCAGTCTGCTTTGTTTCGAATCCTGCTATTGATGCTTGCACTGGCTGTGATTTCCAACAGTAGCGGCGAACGCATGATCAAGGCAGCGGAAACACAGCCACCGGATCCATTCTGGATACAGAATATTTTTGGAGGGGGTGAGCCGTTACGCCATCTTCCCGAAGTGATCTCCCGCAGGCGAGATGGCGATCTGGTCCGGGTGACCGTTCGTAATTCGGGAAATACGGTTCTGTGTTATACGTCTGCCGGGTGGAATCGAATTCAGCAGTTTCAGGAAACGGATCTGTCGGGGCGCTGGCAGGCGGCAAACTGGGCCTGGTGTGGTTTAGGAAAAGAGACAGCTCGATTAAAGCCGGGAGAGACGGTTGAGCTGAAGGTGAATTTCTGGGAACGGGGAGTTCGGGAACGGATGCTGGGGCATTTCAGAGATGAGGATTACCTGCATTCAGCGATGATCGTGCTGGCAACCGAGCGCGGGGAGTTTGACTAATGATTTATCAAGCGGTTCAGTGGAATGCGATCAAATGGCTCCTGTTACTGCTGTTTTCATGCAGTCTCGTTACGAGCGTTCCAGCGGAAGACAAGCGGGTTCGCTTAACGATTCCGCCCGAGCAGCCGCCGGATCCCGCCTGGCGGAAGGGATATTTAAAGGATATGCAGCCTTTGAAAAATCGTCCGGTGGTTGTTTCCCGCAAGAAGGTCAAGGATGAGATCCACGTCGTTATAAAGAATACCGGGGCCACGACACTGGAATACTATGCAACCAGTCCAGAACGAATTCAGCTGTATCAGGAAGTCTTCAGAGCAGGGCTCTGGCGGAAAGCGAACTGGGACTGGTGTGGTACCGGTAAAAAAACATATAAGCTCGCGCCTGGTCAGTCGGTCAAACTGGAAGTCCATTTTTTCAAAGACGAACGGGGAGAACGGATGCTCGGGGCATTTCGTGAGGCCGGGACGAAACGCTGGGGGCTGATCGTACTGGCTACCGAGGGGCTTACTGTTAACCATCAGGAACGCTGAAGAACCATGTATCGCTGTCTGTTGTGATGCGTATTCGTGCTGGTGGGGTGTCAGTCTGAGCCGGATCCCTGTTGAAAGCGTGTCGCAGTTCGCATAATGGGAAATGCTGAAAGGAGAAGAGCAATGTATCGCTGGATGATGCTCATGCTGCTGTGGAGCGCCAGCTGTCTGGCAGGGGAGCCGGTGTTTGATGCGATCGACTATCAGAGTCCGCAGATATATCTGAGTATACCGGACTCGGTGGGAAATCAGTCTCAGATTGCGGTGCAGGCCCGGAAGCTGAAAGCCGACCAGGATCAGCAGACGGTAGCGAATGTTCTGGACTGGATGAACTCAAATCTCAAATGTCAGGCCGATCTGGCTTATAACTGGAGAAACTATGACACGGTGATCCGTGATGGCTGTTATGGAAGTTGTGCCGACTATGCGATTGTCTGCGGTGCCCTGTTGCGAGGGGCCGGTATTCCTGCGGTCTGGGTGAAGACCATGGATGTTTCCTGGATTCAGGATTTCAAGCAGGGGCGCCCGTTTCAATCCTGGTCGGGGCATGTGTTTCTGGAAATCTACCTCGACAAGAAGTGGGTCCTGCTCGATCCGGGGGCGCGGCTGTTGTATCTCAATTATTCAACCGGAGCACGCATTCTGCCGGGGAATCGCTTTGCCTATCATAAAGGGAATGATCCTCAGGCAATGGTGATGTCGCTGCAGTGGGAAGACTGGAAGCAGCAGACGCGGGATTATTTTACGAAACTGGATGAGAGTCTGCTACCTGTCGATGTGAAATCCAGGGTTTCTCTGCGCAGTGCAAATTCGAAGGGGAAGGAGTGTTATGTCATCGGGAATTCTCCTTACTATCAGCTCATGACAAAAATGGCCCGGGAGCAGGGCTTTCACTACATCCAGTCATTCAATTCCGGATACGATCAATACCTGCCTCGGGCTCGGGGACACAGCTTATTGATTGAGACACATGACGGACAACCGCTGGTGAAACAGGAGGTGCTGGAGAAGTATTTCCCGGGGGCATTTTCCGGAGTTAAGAAAGGGCAGATCAAAGTTGACGGCACCAGTATTGTCTTTGTGGATTTTTCGAAGGAGAAAGTTTCGGAAGCGGAATCGGAGAAAACGCTCAAACAGCGGGTTCAGATACTGGAAGAGCAGGTGAAAGTTTTACAGGAGCAGGTGAAAGTACTATTGAAGAAGGTTCCCGATGCGCGCTGACTCTCGTCGTAAGTTTCCCAACTCAATCTTGAAGGTCATCGGACTGAGCCTGATTCCTGTAGTGGCTATGTCGGCAGTTTTACTCTGGCTGGTGTCGCTCCCCAGAGAAAGCGATTTTCATTTTGATCTGGGGCAAGGCCGGGCTTTGGATATCTACTGCGAAGGCGAATTCTTTTATGAGCCACCCGGTTATGTGTCTTATCAAATCACAGAGAATGGAAAAGTACTGGTCCCCGAGCGTGATTTTTGTGGCATCGGTTCGCAACGCGTTCCTTCGGGGCGGCTGGAGGTATTGTCGACCCGGGACGGAGAGACGATTGCATTCAGGCGAAATTTCAATGTGATGATCATGCATGATTTCAAGACGAATCGGAGCTGGCCCGATGAGAATGGTCAGGTGAAATGGGATGATTTTCTGCTGGCGATTGAACTGCTGCAGCGGTTTAAAGCAGAAGGCCAGGATCTGTATTCTGATCTGATTGATCGTTATCTGAATATCTATCTTTCATCTCCGAATGAGAAACTCAATGTGAATCAGGTCTGGAATGCGCAGGGAGACCAGGCAGAATTACTAGTGCGCGTCTCTGATCGGCATGGGGGAAAGGCTCAGTTGCTGCTGCCACGGGAGAAAATCACGGTCCCCCTGTCAGAGGAATTCGACTGGCATTCAGGATGGGGAGCCGGCTGGTTAAGTAATCACCGTTTTGGCGTCTGGGTGACCGGAGCGGGAGTGCGTGTCTGGGATCTCTCAGATGATGGAATGGGAAAAGAACTACCAGGCCCCCTGGATGCGGAACTGGTTGAGGAAGTGAAATCTTTCCCTGCTCACAGATTCGAATCGCAAAGATTCAGTCTCTAGCATTCAAAACAGGATCAGAATTCCTGCTCCCATTAGGGGATCGGTTCACCACCGGCAGGTGTGCTGAGAGCCTTGAGAACCTGGGGATCGATATTCTGATCGATGAAACGGACGTGCCCATCTGCAAACAGCAGAAAAGCGCCTTTTCTGTCTGGACTGCCAAAACAATCGGGGCAGCCATTTAATCCTTTGGCGGGATCCCGAACATTTGTGGCTGAACCCCAGGCAGGAAAACTGGAACTGATTTCGCCAGCCATAATCGTGTTGGACAGGCCATCTGCAGACTGGATGGTTTCGGTGCTGATACTTTGGTCGACAGGAAACAGCTGCGAGTTGGCGCTGAAATGAGACAATCCATATCCTGCTGCATTCTGTTTCGGTCCTTCCGGAAAATGAGAGTTCAGAAACAGCGGAATCACGATTGAAAAGACTTTTTTGTTTTCCGGTGCGTTCCAGGCACGGGAATCATCAATTTCCCGCGCCATGGCGGATTCGTTTATATATGGCAGCAGGCTGGTCATCCAGCCATGCAGGGGTTGATTCAGTTGGTCCGTATTCCCTCCCATCGGTAAATGCTGATTGGAAATGTCGCTGTATGTTGCGAGCGCCATGCCAAGCATTCTCAAATTGCCGCGATGGTTGGCGTTCGATCTGGTCATTTCACGGGACTGTTTCACTGCAGGATACAGGAGGGCGATCATTGCCCCGACGATTATGAAGACGATCAATGCCTGAATTGAGACAGGCAGCGTCTTCCTGTCTGAATCAGATGGCTGTGCTGGATTCAATTTACAGATTCCTGTCTGGGACACTCTGACAGTAAATGTCGTTCTTTAGATGAATTCATCATAACCTCATTAATCACATAGATACAGAACGTATCTGAAGTTCCCGTCGCCAGGTGAGATTCAAGCCTTGTCTCAGCGAAGCCACGGCGTAGAATGCGCGTGATGCTCCCGGACGACCGCTGGTGAATTCGGCGGCGATTTTCAAATACAGATAAAGGAGACTGAAATGGGCTATGAGATCAAGGGTCAGGTGGGACTGGTCACCGGTGCGAATCGGGGGATCGGCAAAGCGATTCTGGAAGGCCTGCTGCAAGCGGGCGCTGCGAAGGTTTATGCCGCCGTTCGCGATCCGTCTTCCGTTTCCGGACTGATCGGCGAATATGGGGACAAAGTGGTGCCGCTGGAGTTTGACCTGACGAAACCGGAGTTGATTGAAAATGCGGCCAAAACAGCCAGCGATGTTTCATTGCTGGTGAATAACGCGGGTGTGTTGAAAACAGCTTCGGCCCTGTCTGAAAATGCCCTGGAATCGCTGGACTTCGAAATGCAGGCGAATGTTTACGGACTGATCCGTGTCGCGCAGGCATTCGCCCCGGTGCTCAAGGCCAACGGCGGCGGGGCACTGGTGCAGCTGAATTCCGTAGCGTCACTGAAAACGTTTCCCGATTTCACGACTTACTGTGCTTCCAAGGCAGCTGCCTATGCGGTGACACAGGCTTTGAAAGATCAGCTCAAGGAACAGGGAACCCAGGTAGTCAGCGTGCATCCGGGGCCGATCGCCACGGATATGGGACACGATGCCGGTTTTGATGAAATCGCTGAGCCTCCGGAACTGGTTGCGGATGGAATTGTGTCTGCGTTACAGTCGGGTGAATTCCATGTCTTCCCCGATTCGCTGGCGAAAGAGATGGGATCTGCTTACCAGAGCTTCGCGAAAAATGTGATTGAACCAGCGATGACGGAAGCTTGAGTGTCGGTCTGATGATCAATCAACCCGACCGGGCTGGCGGTTATTCTTGCCTTTGCGTTTCGTGCCGGAATCGCCGAGGTCTTCGCGGGCCTGTTCTCCCAGGGCGGTCAGGCGTTTGACGACTTCGGGATGCTCAGCGGCGACGTTTTTGCTTTCGCTGACGTCGTCTTCCAGGTTATAGAGGGCCAGGCCGGTTTTCTTCTGAATGTAAGGGCCGGGCTTGCCGCCGGAGCCGGGTTTGCCTTTCAGGCTGCGGTAGGGATGCGGGAAGTGCAGTTTCCATTTGCCACTGCGGACCGCATTCAGGTGATCGCCCCAGTAGAAGTACAGTACGTCGTGCGGGGATTTCGCTCCCTTTTCGCCGCTCATCAGCGGCCAGATGTTTTTGCCGTCAATGATGCGGTCGGAGGGTACTTTACCGCCGGAGAGGTAGGCGATGGTGGGGAGGATGTCGATCGTCATGGCCATCTGGTGACAGACGCTGCCGGCGGGAATCTGCCCGGGCCAGGCCATGATACAGGGTTCGCGCTGTCCGCCATCCCAGGCGGTTCCCTTGCCTTCCCGCAGGGGGAGGGCGGAGCCGGCATGGTCTCCGTAGGAGAGCCAGGGGCCGTTATCGGAGGTAAAGATCACCAGGGTGTTTTCTTCGATGCCGTTTTCCTTGAGTGCCTGACGGATCTGACCGACGGACCAGTCGATCTCCATGATCACATCTCCATACAGGCCCTGTTCCGATTTGCCTTTGAACTTATCGCTGACATACAGGGGGACGTGAGGCATGGACTGCGGGACATACAGGAAGAACGGCCGGTCATGATTTTTATTGATGAAGGAGACGGCGTGTTCGGTGTACCAGGTGGTGAGCTGTGCCTGTTCTTTACCGGTTACTTTGGGATTGATGACGGTTTCGTTTTCGATCAGGGGCAGATCGGGGAAGCGTTTGCCGGCTGTTGGATGGAAGGGCCACATGTCGTTGGAGTAGGGGAGCCCGAAATATTCGTCGAAGCCGTGTCGGGTGGGCAGGAATTTGGGATTGTCGCCCAGGTGCCATTTCCCGTAGATCGCAGTGGCGTAGCCCTGTGGCTTGACGACTTCCGCGATGGTGGTTTCATCGGAGTTGATACCGATTTTGGAATTAGGACCCAGTGCGCCCCGAATGCCGACCCGGTTGGAATAGCAGCCGGTGAGCAGCGCGACGCGCGAGGCGGAGCAGACGGCCTGGGCGGCGTAGAAGTCGGTGAAGCGGACTCCCTCTTTCGCCATCTGATCGAGGTTGGGAGTTTTGATGTTGGGGGAGCCAAAGACGCCGACATCCTGGTAGCCCTGGTCGTCGGTAAAGATGATCACGAAGTTCGGATGCTGGCGGGCAGGGCGAGCCTGTGCGGTCGCTGGCAGCAGTGTCAGAAAGGCGACCAGGCAGAGCAACAGGCTCCGGCTGGTGGTTGAGAGTTCAGTTCGCAGTAAAGAAAATCCCCAATTCAAACCGGCCATGAGCGCGCCTTTCTGTATAATCTGATCTGTTGACTGGCGGGTTGGATACTTTCTGAATAATGAGTTCTATGCACCCCGGAAGTGGGCATCCTGCACGGGCACCAGTTGTTGGAGACACGAGAGCAGCACACCGGCGGGAGAACCCATGGCGTCGATGTGTGCGATTATCTCTTCAGGATAACAACTGAGGACCTGTGACGATTCCTCGCGGTAAATTTCAAACCGGCGTCGGATGACACTTTCGTTGGCATCGTCGGCCCGGTTCTCGCGGATGGCACGGTGCCTGATGCGGTGAATCATTTCCTCTTCGTCGCTACAGGTCAGGTGCAGAACTTTGAGCACGTCGATGTGCTGTTCCAGAATCCGGGCCTGTTCGATGTTGCGGGGGATCCCGTCCAGGATCAGGATATCCTTGCGGGGCTTGTACATGGACAGCGTGGCCCGGGCATCGAGGCCCTGTTTCCAGATGCGGATACTCAGTTCGTCAGGCACCAGTTCGCCGCGTGAACTGTATTTATAGATTTCCTGGCCTTCAGGAGATTCAATGTCGATTGAACGAAAGACGTCACCACTGGACATGTGGAAAAAACCCGGGATCTGACCAAGGATTCTTCCCTGAGTTCCTTTACCAACTCCAGGAGCACCAAACAGCAGGACGGTTTTTCGACGTTCCGTCGCCATAGTTATGCCTCTCTCTTGCAAGGCCGATGATGGTCGCAGCATTCACGGCGGGTAGTGCATTTAATTAAAAGACAATTCTGTTAGTTACGATAACGTGTTCCAGCAGAATTCTCACCCCTGGGGGCGTTTTAATTAAAGAAGGTAAATAAAAACACTCCGAAAAACCAAGACGTTTTTCGGAGTGCTGTAATGATTTGGTAAAGATCGTTAGCGAGAGATCAACGCCACAACCTGACCGACGTCAACCGGCAGGCTGACATCTTCGAATGCGGGAGCGGTGACAACAGTCGCTGACAGCTCTTTTTTATCCGTGGTCAACCAGGCACATCCGGGGCGACCTGATTCGATCAGTTCGCCGTAGAGTTTCTTGAGGTTGGGTCGGTTACGGACAGTGATGACGTCTCCGGGTTTGACCCAGATGGAAGGCTTGTTGACCGTTTGACCGTTCAGCTGGAAGTGCGAGTGCACGATACCCTGGCGTGCCTGGGGACGGGTCATGGCAAAGCCAGCCCGGCAGACAACATTGTCGAGTCGACGTTCGCAGAGGATCAGCAGTGCTTCCCCGGTGTTACCTTTGGTGCGTTTGGCTTTGTCGAAGTAACGACGCAGCTGACGTTCACGCAGACCGTAATAGAATTTAATTTTCTGCTTTTCGATTAATGCGAGACCGTAGTTTGAGGCCTTGCGACGACGCTGTGACATTCCGGGCGGCATGTTCCGCTGGTCCAGGGCGCGTGTTGCACCTGCGTCTTCGAAAACCAAAGCTCCTAAACGGCGGTTAACCCGTCCTTTTGGTCCTGTGTAACGACCCATTCAGTCTTTCTCCCACATTAATCATCAGCTGCCGTTCGGTTCCAGTAACACACGGCAAAGAAATATTTTCAGGGTTTGATTGAATTAAACTATTCCTGTATAACAGCTTAGCGGCTGTGCTTCAGGAGAATCAAACCGGATAGAGCAGTTGGAATTGTGGTAATCATAGCGCTGTTGCGCATACCACAACCTGCAAAGCGGTCCGTTGTTATCGCAAATTCCAAGAGAATCGTCAACCAACTGGGCAGGCGGATCGCAAATTCTGAGAAAATATCAGAAACGAGCGTGCGAACCTCGAATTATTCCGAGGTGGGAGTCGATGGGGACGGGGTGTTTGTGTACACTTTTTTCTGGCTGAAGACCTGTGGGAAAGAGACGGAAGAGCGGAACAGTGCAGCCGGGTTTTCAGATTCGATGGCGATGCGGGGCAGGTCCCAGGGATCGTGAGAGCCCAGCGATGTGTAGCCGCCATAATAACTGAATCCCCAGCGGTAGCCAGCCTGTTCCAGGCACTCGCGGGTCAGCTGGTTAAAAGAATGTTGGGCACCCACCGGATAACTGAAGGCTGAAATCGATCGATTAATTTCGGTTTCGATCCGGTGTTTGCAATGCGAGACTTCATGCTGCTGGGTTTCTTCAGGATGATTCGCGAGCACAGGGTGGTTCACAGTATGGCCTCCCAGATCCATGCCGGCTTCGCTCATCTCGCGGACCATCTCCCAGTCCATCCAGACCTGATCCGCAATTTCAGCAGGGCAACGACCAGTGCCAGTCACCTCAGCCAGCGCATTCATGAAGTCTGCTGTCTGTTCTCCGGGCAGGCTCTTGTAAATCTGTAACAGGGATTTAATCGTCTGACTTGCCTGTTCCGGTTCCAGGGAAAGTTCAAGGTCGAACCAGGGCTCCGCTTTCAGGGTGCCCTTGGAAGCGCTGCGGACCATCCAGGATATTTCGTCCCACCACGCCATTTTCCGGTCATCCAGAAATCCGGTGGTCAGGAAAAAGGTGGCTGGCGAATTATATGCGCGGAGCAGGGGAAAGGCCCATTCGTAATTGTCGCGATATCCGTCATCGAACGTGATCAGTACATAACGACCCCGGGGTTGTTTCAGAACATGTTCCAGCTCATGGATCCGGATCAGATCGAAATTCAAGGTGAGAAAACGCAGCTGCTTCTCAAAGTCTTCTGCCGAAGCACTCCACAGATCATGATCGAACAGTGAATTCTGCCAGTCTCCGATCCGATGGTAATTCAGAACAATCAGGCCATTCCAGACAGGGGTATTCCGCGCAAGCAGATTCATGCCCGTCCAGTCGAGTGCTCTGGCCAGCAGTTCTTTTTTACTCATCCTCCATTTCCTTTCCATCTCTGCAGTTTCTATTCAAACTGGTTCAGCCGGAGACATGTTCCACCAGTTGCGGAGGCATGTGCAGATAGCGGCCTGCTTTGCGTTTCGATTCGATATCGCTGTAGACCAGTTCCACCTGTTCTGCAGGCAGGCCGATACCGTCTGCCACTTCCGTTGCAGAAAAACCATGGTTCAGGCCATACAGGCAGCAGTCCAGTTTGTCATAGGAGACCGCGAAGAAGAATTCTTCCTGTGACTGCTCCAGGGAGTAGGTGTCGGTGGTGGGGGGACGCATCTGAATCAATTCCGGTACATCCAGGTAGGATGCCAGTTGATAGACCTGAGTCTTGTAAAGGTGCGCGATCGGTTTGAGGTCGGCAGCCCCATCGCCGTTTTTGACGAAGAAGCCCTGGTCGTATTCGAGCCGGTTTGGAGTCCCGGGTACGGCGTAATTCAGCCGATCCGCATGGTAGTACTCCATCATTTTGCGGCAGCGCTGCTTGAAGTTGGTGGCTGCGACGATGGTCTGGTAGGCAGATAACGGCAGGCGCTTTTTGATCAGTTCGCCTTCCGGTGTCTGCACGACGACCGAAAACACACGATAGCCCCCTTCCTGAAGCAGGTTGGGCAGCACAATTTTGGATTTCCAGTGCGGTTCGTATTCCGGGATGACCTGTTTGATGGCGGCATCGCGGCGTTCGTAGCAGCCGGCGCCCTGCAGCATGGGCGAAATATTTTCCACGATGGCTTCCACATGGAAATGATCCGCGAGCAACTGGCCGTAGGTCAGGCTTTCATCTTTCGTGTCATGTTCTGGCATCATGATGCCCAGGACCCGATCCGCACCGAAGGCCCGGACGCAGAGTGCGGTCACCACACTGCTGTCGATTCCTCCGGAGAGACCCAGGACGGCCCCTTTTTTGCGCATGTCTTTGCGAACGGATTCCCGCATCCAGCTGACGATGCGGTCGGTTTCTGCAGCACAATCCAGATTCAGTAATTCCGGACTGAAAGTACGGGAGGTAATCGTCGACATAGTTGGTACTCCTGATTTTAGCTGATTTATTACCAGCTGATTGATGTATGTTAAATCTTGAATGTATGAGTTGACGCTCTACCGGTTCAGGGCAGCGCGAGTTGTTTTTTATCGACTTTGCCGTTGGGCGATTTGGGCAGCTCATCACGGAACTCCACCTTCTGGGGAACCATGAAATCTTCCAGATGCTTGCGGCAGTAGGAAAGGACTTCTTTCTCCGTCAGTTCCTGTCCGGGCATCAGGGTGACGATCGCCCGGATGGACTGTCCCAGTACCGAATCGGGATCTCCCACGATGGCCGCTTCGGAAATGCCTGGATGGGCAAACAGCACGTTTTCAACTTCTTTCGGGCTGACCTTTTCGCCGCGGCTTTTGATGATGTCATCCCGCCGACCGACAAAGTACAGATAGCCTTCCCGGTCCATGCGGAACAGGTCCCCGGTATACAGGAACATCTCGCCTGGCAGTTCTCCCGGCTTGAGCCGTTCGGCCGTTCGCTCCGGTGCTTCCCAGTAGCCTTTCATGACATTCGCACCACGGACCACCAGTTCCCCGACATGTTCGGGGGGCAGGCGATGGCCTTCATCGTCGACGATAAAGACCTCCGTATCCGGCATGGCGATCCCTACCGAGCCGGTGCGGGTATCGACCTGATCCAGGGGCAGGTAGGAAACCCGCTTGCATTCGGTCAGGCCGTACATCGAGAAAATCTGCAGATGAGGCAGTCGTTTGCGGAAGGTCAGAATGTGTTCCGTCGGCAGTGCCGCGCCTGTATTGGTGATGTATCGCAGTTGAGAAAAATCGTATTTGGAGAGATCCATTTTCAGCAGGATCGCTGACATGGTCGGGACCAGCGGAAAGCCGGTCACATTTTCATCAATGATTTTCTGCAGGACCGCATGCGGATAGGTAAACGATTTTTCGAGTACCAGCGTAGCGCCCACCCGGAACGCCATCAGCAACTGGTAGAGCCCGTAGTCGAAGGAGAGCGGCAACACGTTGAGAATGATGTCTTCGGGGACATTCATCAGGTAAGTCGTAATCGAACGGGCGGCGGACGTCATATTTAAATGCGTCAGCATAACCCCTTTGGGATTCCCCGTTGAACCAGAGGTATAAACCAGTGCGGCCAGGTCGATGCTGATCGTTTCAATGGAGGGCGGAGTGATCTGTTCTGCATAGTCAGACTGCAACTGCTCCCAGTCTGAAATGCGGTGCATCTGCAGATCGGTCTGTTCCGGCAGTTTGGGAGCCGGGCCCACCGTGACGACTGTTTTCAGATGAGGCAGCAGATCGGAATGTTCCAGAATGGTGTTACGTTTCTTCCCGGGGATGATCAGCGTGCTGGCCCGACAGTTGTTTAACACATAGGTCAGCTTGTCGATCTTCGTAGTAGGATTGACCATCACGAACACACCACCCGCTTTGAGTGTCGCAAAGACCGCAACAACCGCTTCGAGGGAGTTGTCCAGGTGAATCGCCACCCGGTCTCCGCGCTGCAGTCCCCGCTCCAGCAGGGCGTGTGCCAGCCGGTTGCTTTGCGTTTCCAGTTCCTGGTAGGTGTACCGCGACTGATTGACGATCAGCGCGATTTTATCCGGATGGTGATGGGTGCTCTGTTCCAGAAATGATTGCAGTAACAACAGCCCGCTCCTTTGAAATTAGGCCAGTTCTTTCAGTTTTGATTCGATGAAGTCGATCAGACAATTGATCGAGTCCAGGTTTTCCGGTACCAGTTCGTCGTCATCGACCTGAACGTCGTACTGATCTTCGATAAAGGCAACCAGTTCGAGTACGCCCGTGGAATCAATAATGCCGGTTTCCAGGAATGAGTCATCGTTCTGCAATGATTCCGGATCTTCCCCAAACAGGAAGTTGTCGGCGACAAAGTTGCGAATCTCTGATTGAATGGACTTCATTTTCTTATCCTCTTTGTTGTATGAGATGGAGAAATTATTCAGAATTGGTCTAACTCAAAATTCTGGCGGGAGCTGTTGTCTGTTTTTCAGGAGTGACGGTCTGTCCGTGAATCATCTGTTCGACCAGTAACTGGGTCGACAGGATCCCGACCAGGGCCATGTTGTCACGCGTGCCGATCGCCCGTCCCTGTTCCATTTTCCTGACCAGCCGCTGCACTGCCGCGGGCTGAAACAGGCCATTGGCCTGCAGGCGATCCGGGGAGAGCAGCTCATTGACATATTCAAACCGGGCCTGCTGGCTGGCAGTGTCAATGAAACTGTGTGCATCCGGAGCACGGTAAGGTTGTTTGGGGCGTCGGCGAATACTGTCGGGAATCAGATCCCGCAGGGCGTATTTCAGCAGGAATTTTTCGTTGAGGCCGTTCATTTTGAAGCGGACCGGGACTCGCGATGCGAATTCGACGACCCGGTAATCCAGGAACGGGAAGCGGCCTTCCACGGAATTGCCCATCGCCATCCGGTCTCCCTGCGAAGAGAGAATATAGCCGGGCATCAGATTGACGGCTTCCAGGTACTGGGCCTGGCAGAACGAGGGCCAGTCGGAAAACTCGGGAGGCAGCTGCTGCTTGAATTCAGCCTGTGGATCCTGCGCTTTCAGCTGCTGTTTGAGGTCGTCGCTGAAGAATGCTTTCAGTTTGGAGGTCAGGTCCCAGCGGGGCAGATGAGAAAAGAACGGGCTCTGCAGTTCCTCTTCACGGATGTTGAAGAAGGCTTTCAGGTAGGCAGGGGACTGGGCCTGCAGATTTTTCATGTAAGGATAGAGACGCTTCAGGAGCAGCGGCCTGATGCTGGACTCGGGCTGGCGACTCCAGAAACGACGGATTTTCGTTTCTTTGAACAGATCGTAACCGCCGAAGACTTCGTCTGCTCCTTCGCCGGTCATGACGACTTTGAACTGACTTTCCCGAACCAGTTTCGACAGGAGAAACATGGGAGCAGGGGCGGTTCGCAGAACCGGTTTTTCGGTGTGTTGAATCACGGTCGGGAAGATCCGGCCGATATCGTCGTAAGAACAGCAGACTGTCTGGTGATCGGTTCCCAGTTCGGTGATCATTTCCTGCTGGAAACGGCTTTCGTCAAAATCTTTGTCGTTGAAATTGACCGAAAAGGTATTCAGCGGAGCATTCGTGTAGTTGCGGATAATGGCCGCGGTAATGGAAGAGTCGAGCCCGCCACTCAGGTAAGCGCCGACTGAAACATCGGCCCGCAAACGGAGCTGGGTGGCGTTGATCAGCAGCGAACGGAGTTCGTCTGCCCAGTCGTCCAGCGAACGGTTTTCCTCGTTGGGTGAATAGTCGAGGCTCCAGTATTGCCAGATGCGGATATTGCCTTCTTTCACGATCATGGAATGACCGGGGGGCAGTTCCGAGATGCCTGCGAAAAATGTACGGGGAGGTAAGGGTGACCAGAAGGTAAACAGCTGGTTTAAGGCGGTATGATCGACTTTACGTTCGACGTCCGGCAGAGCGAACAGGGCTTTGACTTCAGATGCGAAGCAGAAACGACCTGCTGTCTGCGTATAGACCAGGGGGCGGATGCCCATGCGGTCGCGTGACAGGAAGACTTCCTGCTTGCGGCGATCGTGAATGGCGAAGGCCCATTGGCCGTTAAAGTGCTGGACGCATTCCGGCCCGTATTCGGCGTACATCAGCAGAATCACTTCCGTGTCGGAGTGAGTCTGAAACTGATAGCCTTTCTGCTGCAGTTGTGCACGCAGTTCAATGTGATTAAAAATTTCTCCGTTGAAAGTGACGCTCAACATGCCATCTGCAGTCTGCATCGGCTGCAGGCCGCCGGCCAGGTCGACAATACTGAGTCGACTGTGTGCCAGCCCGACGGGCCCCGAGATTTGTGTACCTGAAGCGTCAGGTCCCCGGTGGTTCAGGGTCTGGATCATGTTGTTCAAATCTGACTGTTCGACGGGGCGTCGATCAGTGCGGATAAAGCCCGCGATTCCACACATAGAAGCATCCAATCATTTGGAGAAGCTGGAAGTTGCCTGTGAGCGAGAGAAAACTCTCACAGTGGGAATCTAGGTCGGGGGAGTATCAAGTCAAATTTTTAGTGTCAGTTAGCGGGATCGTTCAGAAAAATAAACGGTCATCTGACTGTTTTGGTGATTAATTGCTGCAAGCGCTTTAATCGTTTTGACTGTACCAGAGAACTCCTGATCAGATCCGGGAGGTCTGCGTGAAATCATGTATCAAAAATCGTATTTCAATGCAGCAGGTCGGTTCAGACCGGAGTCGATTTCGGGAGAGTTGCAAAAACTAATTTGACTCCGGCGCCACCCGGGCTATGTTTTCGATGCACTATATAAGATGGCTGCATTTCCTCCCATTCACATTTAAAGCGGGCCTGGCCGGGATGTATGCGACCGAATGATGCGATTCTTTTCATTCAACGCATTAGATTGATTGTGAACCGATATGTCAGCTCAAGAACATGCTTCCGATTCGTCAGATTTGATGTCCAGCCAGGATGAGACTGAATCTAAACAGAAAACCGCATCCGGCACAGTGAATACCGAAGAGTTACTGGCTTCGTTGAGTATGCTGGAACTCGCTGCTGCAGAACACTCCGACGAGACAGACGTTGATGACGTCGCGAATGCGGAGGATCTGCCCACTTCCGCCATGCCTGAACTGCAGGAGCCCATGCGCGTTATTGGCAAGGATCAGCACCTCAGCCAGTTATTCAATCGGGTGCAGTCGCTGCTCAAAGGCAGTACTGAGGAATCGCAGGGTAATTTCATTCCCCAATGCCCGGAAACGCTTGATGATACCGGACTGACCCAGGATGAAATTGAGCGTTTGATTCTCAAATATCTGCTGGCCAAGGGGACTCAGACCGGTAGGCAGATCTGCAAACAGATCAAATTGCCCTTCGGGATTGTCGACGCCATCCTGAAACGAGCCAAGCAGGACCAGCTGGTGGCGTATGGCAGTACGGCTGAAATGGGTGACTATGAATTTCAGATCACCGAACTGGGGCGCGAACGCGCGCGGCGTTACACACAGGAATGTACCTACTTTGGGGCGGCTCCGGTCTGCTTCAAGGATTATCTGAAGGCGATGGAACTGCAGAGCATCGCCAAACAGGAAGCCACGGAATCTGATTTAAAGGAAGCATTTTCCGATCTGATTATTAATCCCACGATGCTGGATCGCCTGGGACCAGCTGTAAACTCCGGCAGAGGGATGTTTCTGTTTGGTGAGGCGGGGAACGGGAAAACCAGTATCGCAGAGCGGATTACTAAAGCGTTCGGATCGACCATCTGGATTCCCCGCTGCTTGGGCATCGACGGCGACATTATTCGCATCTTTGATCCGGGTCTGCACGAAGAGGTGGTCCAGGAAGAGACATCAGAGGGACTGTTTGATTTGTCCGGCATCGATCAGCGCTGGGTCCAGATCGTGCGTCCGACAGTGATCGCCGGTGGTGAATTGACCATGAAGGAACTGGAGATCACGCAAAATCAGCAGACAAAAATCTGTGAAGCTCCCTTACAGTTAAAGAGTAACTGCGGCACGTTTGTGATCGATGACTTTGGACGCCAGCGGATGCCCGTGGATGAATTACTCAACCGCTGGATTGTGCCACTGGAAAAACGATATGACTTTCTGAACCTGCCCAGCGGGAAAAAAATCCAGGTTCCCTTCGACCAGTTGATTATCTTCTCGACGAACCTGGAGCCCAATGACCTGGTCGATGCGGCCTTTTTGCGTCGAATTCCTTACAAGATTGAAGCCCTCGATCCCTCGGAGGAGGAATTCCGGGCGCTGTTTGAGCTGATGGCACCGATCATGGGCTTTCAGTTTGACGAGCAGGCGTATCAGCATCTGATCGACACGCATTATAAGGCCGTGGATCGGCCGTTCCGTGCATGTCAACCTCGCGACCTGCTGCTGCAGGTGAAGAATTTCTGCACCTACAAAGAGATTCCGCGCAAACTCAGCCCGGAAGCCTTTGACTTCGCCGTCGAGAACTACTTCTCAGTCATGTGATCGCGAGATGTGATCAGTGGCAGACGCTTCAGGCGGGCCATTCCGTATCACAGGATTCGCAGCGGAACCCCACCACGGTGGACGTACCCGGAATCAGACGGTTTCTGCGGTTTAATAACCCGTCTCTCAGTTCCAGTTTCTCAATCGCCGAGCTGTTGCACGCCGGACACTGCTGGTTTTTGAACAGGACCCGTGCACGATTCAATACCCAGTCTGTCTGTCGTTCCAATTGAGGTGAACGAGTCAGTCTGCGGCTGAAGGGCAGAATCATTGGTTGAGATTCTGTTTGAGAAACGGTCGTTTCAGAGAGGGTTTCTTCGGGGCAATAGATCTTTAAAATGCTCATCCATGAGCTCCTTACGTTCAGTCCCTTGATAAAATATTCCTGTAAATCCGAACTGGAATCTTTATGGGGTAGAGTCCCGGCACGCAGATTGAATGTGAGAAAGTTTTCCAATGCGTGCGAAGAGGAAAGAAGGATAAAATTCTCGTATTAAGTTGGCAAGAGGTTTTAACACAAACGTAGAAACATTGTAAAAAATTCATGGGCTGGCTGTTCGAACTCTGTGAAAATAGATAAATATGGAGGTCTGTATGTGATGTGGATGTGCTGACGGGCTGGATTCCTCTTTGAAATCTGAAGACGATGCGATAAAAGATTTTCCGTTCTGTTGAAGTGTCCCGCTTTGTTCGCTGCCTGTGTTTTGGAGAAATTCCCATTAATAAATCGAAACTGATCAAGCTGGTGATTGGTGTCATCATCACGATTGCCTGCCTGGTGGCTGCGCTCTGGGGAGTCAATCTGCAGCAGATTCAAGAGAGTTTTCGTCAGGCAAATTACTGGACGCTGCCTGTGATGCTGGGGTTGCTGTTTCTCTTTTTCTGGTTGAAAGCCTACCGTTGGCGGATGCTGCTGGAACCGGTCCGGAAGCTGAAGGTCTCTGAAGTGGCCCCGGCGATGATGATCGGCTTTATGGGGAATAACATTCTACCTGCGCATCTGGGAGAGTTTTTACGCGTTTATGTCCTCGGACGGCAGTTTCAGATACCCAAAACAACCGTACTGTCGACCGTGGTTCTGGAGCGGCTGTTTGATATTGTGGCGATTCTCTGTTACCTCTGGTGCGGCATTTATTTCGCACCTGGTCTTTCAAAAGATTATCAGACAGCAAGCCTGTTTCTGGCAGGTATTATGCCAGTGATCATCATGGTGCTGGCCGCGTATCTGATCTGGACAGAAGCAGTAATCGGTCTATTTCAGAAACTGTTTGGTCTGCTTCCTTTTCTTCCTGAAAAACTGACGCACCTCATTTTGGAAATGATGCGTGCGGGAGCAGAGGGAATGGCTTCCATGAAAAGCGGGCGTCTGGCATTTGGGATCATCTGGACTTCATTTGCGCAGTGGTTTATCAATGGTCTGAGTATTCTGGTGGCGCTCTGGAGTTTCCAGATTGAGATTACTCCCCTGGCGGCATTTGTGGTGCTGGGAGTGACTGCATTTGGAGTGACCGTCCCCGCCACCCCTGGTTTTTTCGGGGTGATTCAGTTTTGTTTCAAGATCAGCCTGCAGCCGTTTGGTGTACCTGAAGCGAAAGCATTCGCCGCTTCCATTTACTATCACCTGTCACAGTATATTCCTGTGACACTGGTGGGCCTGTATTACTCGAATCGGGCCGGGCTCAAGCTGAGCGAAGCCGAGCGGGAAGCGGAGAAGGAACTCGATGAGCTGGAGGGATCCGACGGCTGACATGTCGCGCGGCTACGGCTTGAGTTTGACTTCTTTGCCCAGTTCGGTCTGTTTCAGTTCAGCGACACCCTGTTCGGTGATCAGCAGGTCTTCCACGCGGTTCTTCACCAGTTTGGAATCCAGGACTTCGACCTGTGAAGTCCCATTCACCGACAGACCGCAACGACCATTTCCGGTGCAGGTGACTTTGTCCAGGATGATATCCTTGCAGCGATCATGCACGTTGATGCCATCCACACGGAAGTTCTCAAATGTGACGTCGGAAATATGGACTCCCGTCACATCGATCAGGGACAGGCCGACCGACTTGCCTGCCAGTGAAAATGGCTCCATGGGGGGCAGTTGGTTTTTCTGTTCGTGGTAGTAGATGGAACCATGGTGGACAGCCCATTGCCCGACGGGGATGTCTGTGAGTTGCAGCGTTTTCCCTTCAGCGGGTTGATATTCCGTGACCGGTTTCCCCTCCAGGTAGAGGTTGAAATACCCTTTGCGATAGGGAGTGACTTTCCAGAGGCCCCCGTCCAGCTTTCTCCAGCCGTTGTTCGGGACCGGTACGGCTCCGCTGATGGTGGCACCATTGCCGAGAATCGTGAATTTCTCCCGCCCCAGTCCGCAGAAACGTTTTCCGGAAAGCGTGAGAGACTCCTGGTAGGGCGTGTTATTGTTGATCAGCACGATCTTGTCACCCGGCCGGGCATATTCCAGTGCCCGCGTGATTGTTTTGACGGGGCCGTTCATTCCGTTGGTCGTTTTGGCGGCGATGCCGTTGAAGGCATTGTTTCCTGCGCGGTTGTCGACATAGATCACGCCACACTCTGCCAGGGAGAGTCCCCCGAACAGACACAGGAGCAGGCACAAAAACCGGATCTGGAATTTCACACTACGGCTGGCGTATCGCATTGCTGACTCCCCGTCTGATGTCTGCTGTCAGAGTGATTTGAAAAGATGAATGATCGGGTGATTTCAAAATGCAGAAAAAACCCCGGTGTTGTCACCGGGGTTTCTGGAATGCTATTTCAATACTGCGGTTTAACGCTGGCTGACGGGAACATAAGCCCGTTCTTCGTAGCCGATGTAGTTCGCTTTGGGGCGAATGATTTTGTTGCCGTCCAGCTGCTCGAGGATGTGAGCACACCAGCCGGCAATACGGCTGGAAGCGAAGATACAGGTGAAGAGATCGCCCGGGATGCCCATGTAGTGCTGCAGGCTGGCCGAGTAGAAATCGACATTGCAGTTCCGCTTGATTTCCGCGTAGACCTGCTTTTCCATTTCGATTGACATTTCGTACCACTTTGGTTCGCCGGTCTCTTCTCCCAGTCGACGGGAAAGTTCCTTGAGGTGTTTGGCACGAGGATCTTCCACCTGGTATACCGCGTGTCCGAATCCCATGAACTTGCCTTTGTTCTCCCGGGTCTTCTTGATGTAGGGAGCGATGTTGTCAATCGAACCGATTTCGAACAGAGTTTTGAGAACTTCTGTGTTCGCACCGCCGTGCAGTTTTCCTTTCAGAGCACCGATGGCACCGGTGATGGCGGAGTAGATATCCGGCAGCGTGGCGATGATGACACGGCTGGTGAAGGTACTCGCATTCAGTCCGTGTTCGGCGTGCAGAGTCAGGATCAGGTCCATGGCGCGGGTGGCGTCTTCACTCGGCTTCTCGCCGTTGAGCATGTACATGAAGTTGCCGGCGTGACAGAGGCTGTCGTCGGGGGCAACCGGTTCCAGTCCCTGGCGGACGCGATGAATGGCGGCCACCATCGTCGGGATTTGGGAAATCAGCTTGATTGAAATCTGCAGGCGTTTCTCAAACGATTCTTCTTCTGCATCCGCATCGTAAACCCCTGCCAGTGAAGTCAGCGACCGCAGCTGTGCCATCGGAGGGGCTGTCTGAGGAAGTTTCTTCAGAGTTTCGATGAGCTCAGCAGGAATGCTGCGGAACTGCTTCAGCTCTTTCTGGTACTCTGCGAGTTGTGTTTCGTTGGGGAGCTCGCCGTTGAGCAGCAGGAAGGAGACTTCCTCAAACGTGGCATGCTCCGCCAGATCGTCGATATTGTAGCCACGGTACAGGAGCTTCCCTTCAGTACCGTTAACTAAACAGATGGAACTGTCGGCTGCAATGATTCCTTTTAGACCTTTGACAGCTTCGCTTGGTGTTTTCTCTGTGTCTGCACTCATTTGAACTGATTTCACTTTCTCATCTACAGCCAATAAATAAACAGTAAAGGGTAGCTATCACTTAAACGAAGGCTCTGGTCTGGCGGTAACCCGCACCAACTTTTTTTAAACAAAGTATGGAAAACGCCTCGCACCCCAGTATATCAAGCCCGGGCATAAGTTCAATCAAGTGCAATTGTTTCCGGGCAGACATCTCCAGAACGGAGCGCGGGGTTCAGAACAACTGTCATAGATGTAAGATTCCCTAAATGTTCAGCAGAGGATCCAAATCGGGGGATTGACTATTTTCGGGGGCGTGTGAAAATAAGAGTATGAGGCAGTGCCGCTGTTGTATCTCTTAAACAGCTGTTCCTGCTTAAAGTGCTGTCTGGTTGAGATTTAAACTGGTTTGGCCTGAGAATGAGTCTGGTAAATTCTTACTCCGGTCATAACCGTCTCTAATAGACGTAAGTTATTGACAGATAAAGCCGGAAAGGTTTTTTATAATTTTTTAAATCGTGATTGGGGATTTCCGTAGACGTTACGAAAAGTTGTGGTAGTATGGGGCTATATGAGCTGGAGGCTTATTGGCTTTTTCAGGTTCTCGGGAGTAGTAAGGATGCCTTGGGAGAGAACCCTCTTGATGAATGATGTTGGCGAACCGGATGCTCCGACTAAGAGCACGAGTGCGTATTTGAGCGATGCCTCAGGTAATTTGCTCTACGCAACGCCCAGTCTACCTCAAACGGTCAGGTTCTTCTTAGAGCCTTTCTCCTCGCAGTTGATATTACTAAGGACTGATTTTACCGGGCTCAGAGACCGCCTTCAGGTTTTGATGAGTTTTATGATTATTTCCCTGCCTGTCTCTATAGGATTAGGTCAGGGATGAGTAGAGTGGCATGCAGGCATGCCAGATAACGGACAGAGAGTTGACAACTGGAAAAGGGAAGTAATGCGATCGGCTCTGATGCTTTAGATCAGACTTTCCTTTTATTCTCATAAACAGAAACGCCGTGGTTACGCACGGACGTGTGACCGACAAAATTTTGACAATAAATATTTAAGGGAGTGACCCGTGCACCGTTTCGATGCCCATCTGAATTCATTATTTCAGGAAGCGGAAAAACAAGGTTTTTTGACATTTCAACAGGTTCATACGTTTCTCCCTGACGAAGGAGGCGATCCGTCTCTGATTGAGTATATTGTCGTCGGCCTGGAAGAACGTGAACTCGACCTGATTGATGATCCAAATGCAGACATCGATGAGGAAGAGGATGCTTCTGCGTCAAATGGATCAGCGGCAACGGACCCCGCGGCAGCGGCAAGTTCGGACGATGATGACGATTCGTCCGCCATGGTCGAGCCCGAAACATCCCTTTCTTCACGCGACCCCATTCGCATGTATCTGAGCCAGATGGGAAATATCCCGCTGCTCAGTCGTTCCCGCGAAATTTTCCTGGCGAAGAAAATCGAGATCACCCGCAAGCGGTTCCGCCGCACCGTGCTGGAATCAGATTTCGCACTCAAAATTGCCATTGATACTCTGGAAAAAGTTTACGCCGGAGAACTGCCCTTTGAACGCACACTGCGAACATCTGATACCGAGGATGCCACCAAAGATCAGATCATGGGTCGGATGCCTTACAATATCGCCACTCTGAAAGCACTTCTTCAGAAAAACAACGACGATTTTGAAAAACTCTACTCGGGAGAAGTCGGCAAAGTTGAACAGCGTGAGATTCGCAAACGCATGAAAATCCGTCGTCAGAAAATGGCGACCCTCTGCGAAGAACTCTGTCTGCGAACTCAGCGTCTGCAGCCTGTTCTGAAACGTATTCACCAGATCGCGGGCCGGATGCGTGAAGTTCAGGAACAGCTGGAAGACTTTCGGCAGTTGCGACACAAAACGACCGACACCCGTCTGCTGGAACGCGAGCTGGCAGAACTGACCACGATGGTTGTGGAATCATCCGATGATTTCCAGTCCCGCTCCCGTGAAATCAAACGTCGCTTTGACGACTGGACCGAAGCCAAGCAGCAACTGTCTGGCGGTAACCTGCGTCTGGTGGTTTCGATTGCCAAAAAGTATCGTAATCGTGGCCTGAGCTTCCTCGACCTGATTCAGGAAGGGAATGCCGGTCTGATGCGGGGCGTCGAGAAATATGAATACCGCCGCGGTTACAAGTTCTCCACTTACGCCACCTGGTGGATTCGTCAGGCGATTACCCGGGCTGTGGCAGATCATGCCCGGACGATTCGAATTCCCGTGCATATGTTCCAGAGTATTTCGACTCTCAAAGCCCGCAGCGAACAGATTCGCCAGGAAACCGGCCGCGAACCAACCATGGAAGAGCTGGCTGATTCCGTCGGACTGGGTGTGGAAGAGACCGAACGGATCATGAAAACCTGGAAACATCCCATCAGCCTGGATACCCCGGTGGGAGAAAGCGAAGACAGCAGCTTTGGCGATTTCCTGGAAGACGGCCACGAATCTTCGCCGGCCGACGCCGCCATGCGGGAAATGCTCAAAGATAAGATTGAACACGTCCTCAAGAGCCTGACGTATCGCGAACGCGAGATCATTCGCCTGCGTTATGGTCTGGGTGACGGTTACAGCTACACACTGGAAGAAACCGGTCGCATCTTTAAGGTGACCCGTGAACGTATTCGTCAGATTGAATCCAAGGCCCTGCGGAAACTGCAGCACCAGACACGAAGTGCTCATCTGCGAGGGTTTGTGGACGCCATCTTCCCCAATAAGGAAGATGAGGAAAATCAGACAGAAGAGGGCGTTCAGTCAGAACAGGAATCCTCCAGCATGGTCGGGGCGATGGAATAAATCAGCTCTGATCTGACTCTGAAACTCCTTAGATTCAAGGCGGTTTGTTGTTTTCACGAACAACAGGCCGCCTTTGGCTTTTCTATTGGGCGGAATTCGAATAGTTTATACGCAATATTGAGAAGCGATTTACAGTTGCAGATTGAATATCCCCGTCCCTTCAATCTATCTGGATTTTAAAAAATTTACGGAGTATCACAGCATGGGGCTTTTTGAAGGTAAAAAAGGTCTTGTATTTGGCATTGCGAATGACCATTCCATCGCCTGGGCAATTACTGAGAAGCTGTATGATGAGGGAGCCGAGATGGCTTTCACTCACCTTCCCGATAAAGACCCGGAGCGTCCCCGCATGGAGCGTCGCTTAAGAAAGCTGGTCGAACCGCGTGGGGCGAAGCTCATGATTCCCTGCGATGTCACCAAAGAGGAAGACCTGGACAAGGTGTTCGAAACGGTCAAGGCAGAGTACGGCGAAATCGATTTTCTGTTGCACTCGATCGCTTACGCTCCCATGGATGACCTGAAGGGGCCGGTCTACAACGTGAGCCGGGACGGGTTTAAACTCTCGATGGAAATCAGCGTTTACAGTCTGATCACCATCGCCCGCCGCGCCCGTGAAATTCTGAAACCGGGCGGCAGCATGCTGACGCTGAGTTACCTGGGCGGTGAGAAAGTCATCCCCGGTTACAACGTGATGGGGATCTGCAAGTCCGCCCTGGAAAACACCGTGATGTACCTTGCCAACGAACTGGGGCCGGAAGGCATCCGCGTGAACAGCCTGAGTGCCGGACCGCTGAAGACCCTCAGCTCCTCCGCCGTCGGGGAATTCGATGTGATGATGAAACTCTATTCCACGATGTCGCCTCTGCGGAAAAACATTACGCCGGATGATGTCGGGAAAGCGGGTATGTACCTGTTGAGTGACCTGTCCAGCGGTGTCTCCGGTGAGAATCACCATGTCGATTCCGGCTACCACATCATGGGGGCCCCTCCGATCGAGCTGCAGCAGATGGAAAGCTAGAGCGCGTCGAATGTAAACATAGCGTTTCTCAATTTAATATACCCGGTCCAAGTGGCCCTGGAGACGCTACAGTAAAACTGGACACAGTCTAGTCTCGACTTTTCGGGAAACATCACAATCCATTTGAACCACCTGTTGAACACAATCGTTACAACAGGTGGTTTTTTCATGCGCACCGCCTCTCGGAGCGGCACCAGAAAGACTTGAGCAGAATTTATTTCATTTCTGTGGATTGACTCATTTTTCATTTCGATTTCCCTACAGCGGTTGTGTGCTGAACAACTCCCTTTTTGGGAGCGATTCCCCTATCGGGAAAAAATCTGCCCGTTTCGCGGGTTTTCGTGATCCATAGACTGAAATCTACGTTCTTTAGTCTGCCAAATCTGTTTTATGGTTCATACTGAAAGGACCACACTCGTTGGAATCTCTTTCCAGTCGGGTGGCAGAGAGTTTCTACATTTCTCCTCTGTCCGGGGAATGTGAAGTATTTTTTTCCATGTAAACCGAAAGCCCGCCGTGATTGAACTGCTGCACGCATCTCTGAACTGGCCCACACTGCCGTCAACGGTGCTGGTCGCCATTTGCGTGCTGTACTGGCTGTGTGTGATGGTAGGGGCATTGGACATCGATATTCTCGACTTCGATCTGGACCTTGAAGTCGGTGGTGATAAGCCTTCAGTTTTGGATTTCGGGTTTATCGGACTCCGGTTTTTGAATCTTGGTGAAGTGCCTGTGATGCTCTGGCTGAGTATTTTTTCACTCAGTATGTGGGCACTTTCAGTCAATTTCGATGCCAAAGTAGAAATACAGTCTTTTGTTGATTATGTACCACTGTTCCTGCGAAATCTGGGAATCAGTCTGGTAGTCGTCAAGCTGATAACGCAACCGTTTCGAGGGGCTTTCAGGTACACGCCGCCCAATGAGATTGAAACTTTATTAGGCAAATCATGTCATGTAACCAGCAGTTCGGTCACCGAGAAGTATGGCCAGGCTGAACTGGAGACGGAAGGAGCTCCTCTCAAGTTACATATTCGTTCGGAAGACGAAACAATCCAGAAGGGAGATCTGGTGCGTCTGACGGATTATAACCAGGAAACACAGGCCTTTTACGTCGTAAAAATTAACCAGGAGTCATAATACCATGTTCTTACCGGCGAATTTAACATCCAGTATGCCGCTGCTTGCATACGATTTCCTAGGATTCTCTCTCCTGACATGGGTCGTGGTAGGTTTCGTTGGGGCTATTTTTTTCAGTGGATTTTTAACTGTGGTCTCCCGTTTTTACCGTAAGGTTGGACCGGAAGAGGCGCTGGTAATTACGGGTTATAAAGGTCTTAAGGTTGCGACTGGTGAGGGTACTCTCGTTATCCCCATCGTGCATCGAGCCGAACAGATGGATCTCTCGGTCAAACGGATTGAAATTGCCCGTAAAGGGGAAGTCGGTCTGATCTGTCGGGATAATATCCGGGCGGATATCGAAGTGGCTTTCTTCGTGAGAGTCAACAATACTTCGAATGACATTCGCAACGTGGCCCAATCTCTGGGTTGTAAACGTGCCTCCAGCCGGGAAGCCCTGGTGGAACTGTTTGATGCCAAGTTCTCGGAAGCCTTGAAGACCGTTGGTAAGCATTTTGACTTTGTTGAGCTCTACAACGAGCGGGACAAGTTTAAGGAAGAGATCCTCAAGATCATCGGCACCGATCTGAATGGCTATGTTCTGGATGACTGTGCGATTGACTATCTGGAACAGACGCCGCTTGAGAAATTGAGCCCAACTAATATTCTGGATGCGGAAGGGATCAAGAAGATCACCGATCTCACCGCCCGTGAGCACGTACTGGCCAACAACATTACGCGTGAGAAAGAAAAGACGATCAAGAAGCAGGACGTGGAAGCCCAGGAAACGATTCTGGAACTGGAACGTCAGCGGGTCGAAGCAGTTGAAAAACAGAAACGGGAAATTGCGTCGTTGACTGCTCGTGAAGAAGCAGAAGCCCGCCGCGTGGAACATGAAGAGCGGCTGAAGGCAGAATCCGCGCGGATCCGGACCGATGAAGAACTGTCGGTTGCAGAAGAAAACAAACTGCGGCAGATCATTGTGGCTCAGAAGAACAAAGAGCGGACCGATGCGGTCGAAACCGAGCGGGTGGAAAAAGACCGTCTGCTGGAAGTGACCGAACGTGAACGGGTCGTCGGTATTGCCGATATTGAAAAAGACAAGGCGATCGAAGTCGAAAAACGGAATATCCAGGAAGTGATTCGCGAGCGGGTCATCGTGGAACGGGCCGTGGTCGAAGAAGAGGAACGCATCAAGGATACGCACGAATTTGCAACCGCAGATCGTCTGAAGCAGGTCACCGTGACCAAGGCGGAAATGGAAGCCCAGGAAAATCTGGTCAAAGAAGTCAAGGCGGCCGAAGCTCAGAAATCGTCTGCTGAACTGCTGGCCGAAAAAGTGGTCATCGAAGCCGAAGCCGAAAAGACGGCGACCGAGAAGAAATCGGATGCGATCAAAGTCATGGCGGAAGCCAAGACGGCAGACGGGGCGGCAGTCGGTCTGGCCGATGCCCAGGTCATGATTGCCAAGGCAACGGCGACCGAGAAGACCGGTCAGGCCGAAGCCAACGTCATGATGGCCAAAGCCGAAGCGACCGAGAAGACCGGAACCGCGGAAGCCAACGTGATGAAGCTGAAGTTCAGCTCGGAAGCGAACGGGATCGAAGAGAAAGCCAATGCGATGAAACTCTTCGACGAAGTCGGACGCGATCACGAAGAATTCAAGATCAAAATCAACAAGGAAAAGGATATCGAACTGGCTGCGATCTCGGCACAGCAGGAAATCGCCGAGGCTCAGGCCGGCATTGTCGGAGAGGCGCTCAAGTCGGCCCGTATCGATATCGTGGGCGGCGAAACCACGTTCTTCGATAAGATTGTCGACTCGATCAAGAGCGGGAAATCCATCGATCGCTTCGTTCACAACAGTGAAACCCTGACGGATATCAAGAACACCTTCTTTAACGGGAATCCGGATTACTTCGAAGACCAGCTGCAGAGCTTTATCTCCCGGTTTGGAATGTCGTTCGAAGACGTCAAGAACCTTTCCGTGGCTGCCCTGATCTCGCAACTGGTGGTTCAGGCCGAGAGTGATGAAGACCGGTCGACGCTGAACCGCCTGCTGGCGACCGTGAAAAATCTCGGGATTTCTGACAGGAAGGTTTCTTCCTTTATGAACGCCAAGGTGGAATCGTAAAATAGAGTGGCGTCAACGCTCTCTCTGGACGGACTAGGCTTCTGGTCTGCTCTCCTGCCGCTGATCAGCAGGCAGCGAGGGCAGACGCTGGCCTCTGCTCTTTGCTTTTAGGTCATCAACTGAAACTGTGAGCCACGGGATTCACGATTAAATGGCGGATTCAGAAAATCATACCACTGAGACTGCAGCCGGCAATGCAGATGCCATTGCCCTGGAAAGCAGTACGTATGAAATCATTCAGAATCGTCTGCAGAGCCGTGGTAAAGAGCTGCAGGCCCGGCTGTCGCAACTCAATGAACGCCGCAAGGAAGTTTTCGGCTCCATCGAGACCAAGCTGCTGGGTAGTGACCGGATTACGACGGAGCACAACTGCATTCCCCGCGACATGCTGGCCGTCGGGAACCGGTTTCTGTTTGGTTACAACGTCCATTTCGGGCTCAAGACGGAAATCCAGCTTAGCGATGTCTTTTCTGTCTATGAATTCAAGGAGGGGGCTTACCATGTCCTCCCGCTGGATCTGATTCAGAATCCGGAGTTCGAAAAAGATTTTAAAGACATCTATCGCTATTACAAACATGCGACCTTTGCCAAGTTCTTTGTCAAAGGCCCTTTTTTGTATATGCTGTTTAAGGTGGGGGACGGGCCGCGCGATTTTAAATCGTTTAAGTGGGCGTTCCAGGGAGATCAGCTGGTCTACGTGGACAACCGCAGCGATCACGAGGTCCAGTATCCACCCCAGCAGGAATTTCAGTGGGTGCGGACGCATCGCGATCTGCATCACTCCGGCGTGCATCCCCATATCTCGATTGATGACCGGCTGTTTGTCGAGACAATCGGCGGCGATCTGACCATTAAGATCGAGAATAACACCGATACCGGCGAAGGGATCTATGCTGAGCCGGTCGACGATCCGGACCAGACACTCGATGACGCCGAGATTTTCTATGCGTTGATCGGTTCGCTGATTCTGCTTAAGATCAAGCCTTACCAGGAAACGAAGTTCCGTTACTTCATCTACAACGAAAAGCTGCAGCAGGCCCGGCGGCTGGATTCGATCAAGGATGCCTGCATTCTGTTGCCTGACGATCACGGTCTGGTCTTTTCCAACGGATACTATCTGCAGAACGGGGAATCGAAAACCTTCGAGACTGACCTGCAGGACATGCTCTACCAGGAGCGAATCGCAGCCCCGAACGGCGAAGATTTTCTGTATGTGTTCTATCAGCCGGAACAGGGGGCCTATGTTCTGTTGCAGTATAATGTGATTGAACAGAAGCTTGATACCCCCATGATCTGCCACGGCTTCACGCTGTTTGAAGGGGGCGAGCTGATCTGTTTCTCCGGCCAGGGGGAGCCGCAGAAGCATCATACGATTCAGCTCTGGAAAACGCCTTATGTCAGCGAGACGTATGAAATACCCCAGAAGACCGATTCCTACCTCAATAAAATCGGCAACAAAGACATCGTGCGCGGGATGGCCGAGTGCCATGAGCTGCTGGGACTGATTTACCGGAAAGACGCTTATGAAAATCTGTATGTCGACCTGGTGAAGCAGTCGACAGACGTGCTTGATTCCTATTTCTGGATCAATCATGAGGACACTTTTGCCCTGGGCGAGGTGGTCCTCGAGATCAAAAAAGCCGCGGAAGCTGCGGTCACCGAGTACGAAAAAGTCCTGCAGTTAAGGCAGAATACGAAGAAAAAGACTACTGAAGTCGAAACGCTCACCCGGGAGACGTTCACAGCTGTGGACCATCGTCGATTTGATCAGATCGACGATTTCGTAACGAGTCTGGCCAGCCTGCGGAGTCTGCGGGGCGATGTGATTTCACTCCGTGATTTGCGGTATGTGGACGTGGCACTCGTCGAACAGCTGGAAGCAAAAGTCAGTGAACGGACCGAGAAGCTGGCGGGGAGGTGCGTCGAGTTTCTGTTACGCAAGGATGCCCTCAAGCCATACGCCGATCGGATTACGGCTGCTTCTGAACAGATCAAAACGGTCGAAAAAGTGGCCGATGCACGGAAAGTGGAAGAGGAGATCGAAGCCAGTTCCTCTGAGCTGGAAATGCTGATCGATATTGTCAGTAACCTGAAAGTGGAAGACACCACTCAGCGGACGGCAATTATCGACAATATTTCCGCTAATTTCTCCCGCATCAATCAGAGCCGGGCGGCACTCAAGAATCGCATCAAGGAACTGATGTCGGTCGAGGGGGTCGCGGAATTTAATGCCCAGATCAAACTGCTCAATCAGGGCGTGGTCAATTATCTGGACGTCAGCGATTCCCCCGAGAAGTGCGATGACTTCCTGACCAAGCTGATGATCCAGGTCGAGGAACTCGAAGGGCGGTTTGCTGAATTTGATGAGTTTGTCGAACAGCTGACCGAAAAGCGGGAAGAGATCTATGCTGCTTTTGAGTCCCGGAAGCTGGCGATTGTGGAAAGCCGCAATAAGCGGGCCAACTCTCTGGCGAAATCCGCAGATCGGATTCTAACCGGGATCCGCAGCCGGGCCGAACAGCTGGAGTCGATCAATGAGATCAACGGCTACTTTGCCTCCGATCTGATGATCGACAAGGTGCGGGACATCGTTCGCCAACTGGGAGAACTGGAAGATACCGTCAAAGTAGACGACATCCAGAGCCGTCTGAAAAGCATTCGCGAAGATGCCGTCCGGCAGCTGAAAGACAAGCAGGAACTGTTTGTCGACGGCGAAAATATCATCAAACTGGGGAATCGCAACTTTACTGTCAATCGGCAGGCCCTGGACCTGACGACGGTAATGCGGGACGATGTGCTGCAACTGCATCTGACGGGTACCAATTTCTTTGCGGAGATCGATGACGAACGGCTGCTGGCCACCCGGGATGTCTGGAACCAGGAACTCATCTCGGAAAATCGAAACGTCTATCGCGTCGAATATTTAGCTTACTCTCTGTTGAACTCGCTGGAGTCGGATTCGGAACATTCACTGGAATCGCTGACAAAACTGACGGACGAAGAACTGCTGGCATTCATCCAGAAATTCATGGGGCCCCGCTACAGTGAAGGCTATGTCAAAGGGGTCCACGATCAGGATGCACTGCTGCTGGTGAAATCGCTGCTCAAAATTAAGCCTGCTTTAGGCCTGTTGCGCTACCAGCCTGCAGCACGGGCGCTCGCGAATCTGTACTGGAACTACTTTTGTGATCCTGAGATCAAAGTGCTGTTTGAATCGAAACTGACCGGCTTCGGCAGGATCATGCAGGTCTTTCCGCAAACGGGGCAGCAGCAGTATTATATCGGCGAGCTCCAGCAGCAGCTGACAGAGTTTGTACAACAGCTTCCCAGTTTTGAGCAGACCCTGATTCCCGAAGCCGCGGAATATCTGTTCCAGGAACTGGTGCGCGGCGAGCAGTTTGTGATCAGTCAGCGGGCGGGAGAACTGTTCCAGGAATTTGAAAAATACTTAAAACACAATAAGGCTCTGAAACGCCTGCAGGAAAGCCTGGAGGCGACACACGCCCATCCCGCCAACTGGTTCCTGCTGGCCCGGGACTGGGTGGCAGCCTATCTGGAGCACCTGGATTCTGATGAAGACCGCGACTACCGGGATGAAATCGCGTTACTGTTGCTGGCCGGAAAACTGGACCGCAAACGGCTCATCGACGCCCGGGTGACCGATCAGATTACCGGCCTGTCCGGTTCGCATGCCTGCATCCAGCAGGGCGAATATCATCTGCATTTCAACCGCTTCATGCAGCGGCTGTCTGATTTTCAGCGCATGAATGTGCCCCGCTTTGAATCATATGTGTCTCTGAAAAAAGAAATCGTCGATGAAACCCGGCACGCGATGCGGTTGGAAGAGTTTCGTCCGCGGGTGCTGACTTCGTTTGTGCGGAACCGGCTCCTCGACGAAGTCTATCTGCCGGTCATCGGTGATAACCTGGCCAAGCAGATGGGCGAAGCGGGAGAACAGAAACGGACCGACCGGATGGGACTGCTGATGCTGGTCTCTCCTCCCGGTTACGGTAAAACCACGCTGATGGAATACATCGCCAACCGCCTGGGGATCATCTTCATGAAGATCAACGGGCCGGCACTGGGACACCAGGTGACGTCGCTCGATCCGGAAGCGGCACCGAATGCAGGCGCCCGGGAAGAGGTGAAGAAGCTCAATCTCTCGCTGGAGATGGGCGACAACGTGATGATCTACCTCGATGACATTCAGCACTGTAATCCGGAATTCCTGCAGAAGTTTATTTCCCTGTGTGACGCCCAGCGAAAAATTGAAGGGGTCTACGAAGGGGAAACCCGGACCTATGATTTGCGGGGACGCAAAGTCGCTGTCGTCATGGCGGGGAACCCGTATACGGAGAGTGGGGAGAAATTCCAGATCCCGGACATGCTTTCCAACCGGGCCGACATCTATAACCTGGGTGAAGTGATCGGCGAGCATGCGGATGCGTTCGAAATGAGCTACCTGGAAAACTGCATTACCTCCAATCCGGTGCTGAATCCGCTGACCTCGCGCAGCCAGAAAGACATCTACACGATCATCCAGATGGCCGAAGATGGAACCGGCGAACGGGGGGACCTGGAAGGGAACTATTCCGTTGAAGAACTGAACGAGATGGTTTCCACGATGAAGAAACTGATTCGCGTTCGCGATGTGATCCTGAGTGTGAACCGGGAGTACATTCGCTCGGCAGCCCAGTCGGATGATTATCGGACCGAGCCGGCCTTCAAGCTGCAGGGGTCCTATCGAAACATGAACCGCATTGCCGAGAAGGTGTTTGCGGTGATGAATGATCGAGAGCTGGAAACGCTGATCGTCTCGAATTATGAAAATGATGCCCAGACGCTGACCTCAGATACCGAAGCCAACCTGCTGAAGTTCAAGGAACTGATGGGCATCCTGAAAGAGACCGAGCTCCAGCGCTGGAATGAGATCAAAAAGTCGTTCCGCAAAAATCAGCAGCTGAAGAGCGTGGGGGGCGAAGACCGCATGGCCCAGGCGATTCTGCAACTGGCCAATGTTGGCGAGGGGCTGCAGGACATCCGCGAAGCGATGAACGCGGGCGTCGGTCGGCTGACGGAAGAAAAGACCGAATCCAACCTGGATCAGTACGCCCGCGATTTCGCGGAACGGTTCCAGCACCTCTCAGACAGTCTCCAGGCGATTCAGGCAGCCCTCAGCACCGGGGCGAAAGACGTCACCTCTCTGTTTGAGAAGTCGATGCAGGCGCGTGAATCAGAGCAGCCGACAGCACCTGCAGAGAAACCGGCTGCGGGGTCCGACGACCGGATCACGGTGGTCAATAAGATTCCCCGCTCACTGCTGAATGTTCTGGAAACGCAGTTCGACCTGATGCAGGGCTGGATGCAGCCGCTGCTCAATTCTTCCCAGGCCAATCAGGCCGAGTTCCAGGAACTGAAAGATCTGGTGACGCGTTGTATGAAAGATTACAACGCGCTGATTAGACGGGTAGATGACGAATAGAGACAGCTCTGCCTGGTCTTTTCAAGCCAGCTCGTGCAGTGGCTCTCCGAAGGGGAGCGTGATGATCGGGCGTCCCGAATGATCCAGGTAATGTTTCCCGGTGTTGACCCCCAGGTGCTGGTAGATCGTAGCGAGGACGTCCTGGGGTGTTTTCGGATTGTCTTTGGGGAAGGCGCCCTTAGAATCGGAGGAGCCGACCACCCGACCTCCTTTGACGGGGCCTCCAGCGATCGCGGCGCTGAACACATTCGGGTAGTGATCGCGGCCGGAATTCTTGTTGACCCGCGGCGTGCGGCCGAATTCTCCCCAGGCGACCACCAGCGTGGTTTCCAGCAGACCCCGTTGATCAAGGTCTTCGATCAGTGCCGAATAAGCCTGATCCCAGCGAGGGAGGAAGCCGTTCTTCATCGAGTCAAAACCTTCCACGTGCGTATCCCACCAGCGACAGTCTACGGTCACCAGTCGCACACCCGCTTCCACCAGTCGTCGTCCCAGCAGGAGTCGTTGTGAAAAGGCACTCGCACTGCAGCGCCTCGGATCCATCGGATCATAGCGGGCCGTGAAACCGTAGCGGTCGCGGGTGCTGTCACGCTCCGCGTCCAGATCAAAGGCTTTGCGGGCTTTGTCGGAACTCAGGATGCCGAACGCCTGCTGCTGAAACTTGCTGATCGCGTCCAACTGGCCGGAACGATCCAGGTCGGTGCGGAACTGATCGAAACACTGGAGCAGATTCTTGCGGCGGGCAAAGCGATTGTCGCTGATGCCTTCCACCAGGGAAAAGTTTTGTAAGGTAAACGGTCCCTCATTCGCGGGATCGGCAAGGGTTTCGAAGGGCTTGTGAGCGACGCCCAGGTAAGCGGAATCGGTCCCCGGCACCTGGCGGGGGATCATTACATACGGGGGAAGTTCGGGCGTCAGGTGCCCCAGCTGTTCCGAAACAATCGCACCACAACTGGGGTGGACGTTGGTGGTGGGATCGGTTCCGGGGGGATAGCCGGTAAACAGAATCTGGTCACCGGCGGAATGTCCGGCGTTGGTATGATGCAGGCTGCGAATGATCGACCATTTATCCATGATCTTCGCACAGCGGGGCATCAGGTCGACGATTTCAATTCCCGGGACGGATGTCTTGATCGCACCAAAGGCACCGCGATAGTCGGCGGGAGCCAGCGGCTTGGGATCCCAGGTCTCGTGCTGCGACGGGCCGCCCCGCATCCAGAGAATGATGACCGAGTGTTCTTTTCTGGCAGTGGGGCCGGCATGCGCTTCGTGTCGCAAAAGCTCTGCCAGCGTCAGGCCGGTCAGACCGAGCCCGCCAGCTTTCAGAAACTCGCGACGAGGCAGTTTCCGGAAGTCCGAGCAGCCGGTCATTCGTTGAGGAACACTCATGGGCTTCTGGCTCCAGTGGGAGGGACATATGAAGCATCAATCTATGCTTATGTTATCGAAAAACAAATGAAGTGCAACTAAAACCCGATATGGAATCAACTTGTGACTGATTTATGAACGCAGAAATCAACTCGGAAATTATATATGTAAATCAATTTATATTGTTGACTTAGTAATGTTATATGTGTACTTAAGGATCATGTAAACAACTGTGACTTCTTCTGGGAATGATACTGCATTTAAGGAAATATTAATGTTGGATTCGACAACTTTGGTTTTGGGGGCGCCTGATCCTCTCATGTTGGTTCTTGTGGTTTTTGTCATTGTGGTTCCGATCGGGTTATTGATCGGTGCAGTCATTTTGCGAGCTGCGATCTCTCTCTTCAATAAATTTGCCGGCTATGGCGATGAGAATCCGAATCAAGTTCCTGAGCCCTCGATGGGGAAAGCGATGGGGATTGTGTTCGTTACGGCATTTGTCAACTGGATTTTGGGGCTCGTGATTGGAGTGGTTGGTGCAGCATTCCTCAGGTCCGTCAGTGCGCCATGGAATGCTTTGATTCCCAGCCTGATTTCGCTCCCCTTCAGCTTTCTGGTTTCGGCGGCACTCCTTTCCGGATTATTACCAACCACTTTTCCACGTGGTTTAGGAGTGGCAGCCTGTCAGTATCTGGTTTCGATCCTGCTGGCGATTGCGATTGCTGTGGTTGCCGGAATCATCATGGCAGCGCTGGCTGCTTCAGGCTGAGTCAGACAATTCACAGGAGTGATTCAGACAGGTTTCCTTTCCGGCTGTTTTGGGGGATGTCCAAAGAGTTGAAGTTTAGTGACTTGCGTGCAGTAATCGCTGGGCTGTGATGTAGATGAACAGACCTGGATCGAGCCGCATCAGGTTGGCAATTTCGTCCAGTTCTTCGTACTCAACGTCGTCTTTCATCGTGCCATTCAATGCTTCCAGTTCATCCGCGACTTCATCCAGGGGGAGCCAGCAGGTCTGGAAGAAACGCATGATCTCAAATCGCCATCCGGCGCGATAGTAGCGGTCTCTGAGCCAGTTCGAGGCGAGAGCAGCCAGCACAAAGAACAGAAAGTTGGCTAGCGCGATGAGCACGATGTAGAGCAGCGACATCCAGAAGGATGAAAACATGCGATAGATCAGATAAAAAATCGAGATGACTGACGACAGAAACAGCAGGACATAAGAGGTTGATGCGATTTCGGTAATGTTCTGAAAGCGCTTCCCATAGTTTTCGTGAAACAGTTGATCGGCCAGTTTCTGGATTTGAGATTCTCGGTGCTCACTCTCTCCAAATTCCACATAGACTTCCACACGTTCATAGACATCATCTGCAATGAGTTCCCAGAGAATTCTCAGATTGAGCAGTTCTTTGTCCAGTTTGGGAAATTCTGTCAGCAGGTCATCTTCATACGAAACCAGCAGCAGCTGACATTCGAGGAAGGAAAGGTCGGCTTCACTTTCGGGTAGTAAGCTGTAGTTTCTGATGGCCCTGTCGATGGTGGCACGGATGGCACTCTCCTGGAGAAACGTTTCCCGCTGCTGTCGATACTGGCGGAGCAGATCCAGCAGGTAATACTCCCGTTCCAGCCAGTAAGGCAGCTCCTCGTAATGCGCATCAATTTCGGAAAAGATCTGGTCGATCCACTTCTGACTGGCTTTCCAGATGCCCGGTTTCAGAATGTGCAGATAAAAGACCAGCAGATTATCTACCCGATGATCGCGTAAATTTGCTTCGCAGTTCGTCAGTGTCTTCCGAAACACTTTGAAGGGGGCATGTCT
This sequence comes from Gimesia panareensis, assembly GCF_007748155.1. GTDB lineage: Bacteria > Planctomycetota > Planctomycetia > Planctomycetales > Planctomycetaceae > Gimesia > Gimesia panareensis. The sequence continues at coordinate 6,081,602 of NZ_CP037421.1, read as the reverse complement.
GATCAGACGATCCCAGCCCTTTTCCGTCAGATAATAGAAGCGGTCCGAGTTCACGATTCGGGACGTTTTCAGCAGCAGGGAAGCCAGTTGTTTCAGCGGGATTTCCTGCGAGAAATACTGTTTCAGCAATTCGAACAGACCGGACTCTTCCTGGTGGACCTTCAGGCCTTCCAGGATCCAGCCGGCAAAGTTGCCTTTTGTCTCTGGCAGCAGATCCGAAAAGACTGCCAGTGCGTAATAATCGAAGGGGGATTTCGATGCCTGTTGTTGCAGTTCCTCATAGAGCGACTGAATTGACTCGGTTTTCAGTCGCTCCGGTAGACTCGTTTTCTGAGTTCTGCCAGAGGCTTCGTTGAGAGGAGCGTGAGCAGGTTCTGTATCTGGTGAACCGGAAAACTCTGCGCGCAGCTCTGTATCCGGCTGTTCCGATTCGCCGGACCAGTCAAATTGCAGATTTTGTGAGCTCGGCAGGGGCTCGCCGTAGCGGAGGGCGTCGTTCAGGGATTCGTACGCAGCGCGTATTTTCTGGAATTCCTCCGGGAATTTTTCCGGTTTAAATTTTCGGATAAAGGAATTGTACTTCCGTTTCAGATCCAGGACGTCGTACTCACCCTCCAGACCGAAAAAATCTTCCGGTCGATCAGGCAGTAATTCCCATTGTGGCTCATCAGGGCCACTCATATCCCTCTCCTCTGTGATGTCAGACTCAGTCGAGATAACTCAACAGCTTGGTGAGAAAGTCCAGTCCGTAAACGATGATAAATCCCAGGGTTAACATCACAATCAGATAGGTGATCCCATAGACCACCTTGTTCATCGCCCAGTAGAAATTGTCCAGCGTTGAGATGCGATTCCGTTTTGCCAGCAGCTGATTGATCCAGACTTTCTCCAGTTCGTACAGCTGCGGAAACTCTTTTTTGATGACGTGGGCCAGCTGGCGATACTTTTTGGGCTTGGGAAAGCGGGGACTCATCAGTCCCCGACGGGATTCTTCGAGGTATTTCATGCGGAGCGCGACCGCTTTGGCGGGCGGGGCGATGACCAGTTTACAGAACTTGTCATAAAATTCAGGGAAACAAC
>NZ_CP037421.1:6024642-6075512 GCF_007748155.1 Gimesia panareensis | reverse complement strand
CCGCTACCTAGGTCCATGGCTCAAGAAATGGTGAGGTTATTTAATGATGGAGTATTGAATGTTTTGATATGTACTTCAACTTTGATCGAAGGTGTGAATACTCGAGCAAAGAATGTCGTGATTTACGAAAATAAAATTGCGAATCAAAAACTAGATTATTTTACCTTCAATAATATTAAGGGAAGATCTGGTAGAATGTTCGAGCACTTTATTGGGAAGGTATATAGATTTGATGATGAACCTCAGCAGGAACTTCCTTTTGTAGACTTTCCATTATATTCACAGGATGAAACAACATCTGAAAGTTTATTAATACAATTAGATCCAGAGGATCTGAGTGAGAAATCACAACAACGTTTAGATGAGCGTTTTGAAAATTCTCCGTTGCCCCTGTCATTGTTAAAAGAAAATCACGGAATTGAACCTGAGTCACAGATAAAATTATGTAATGATATAAAGAGAAATTTTAATAAATATTATTGGCTCTTGAATTGGTCAGGTTTTCCGAAATACGAGCAGCTACAAAAGTGCTGTCAGTTGATGTGGAAATATTGGATTAATAGAGGGAAGAATGGAGTCTTTTCGTACAAGCAACTAACCCTAAAAATCTGGAAATTGAGTAGACAAGATTCAATATCAAGTAGAGTTTCTAGTGAATTGATTGGAGATTATAAAGCTGAAAGTGCAAATGAGGCGGTGGAAAGAGTTCTAAGCTTTGATCGTAACTGGGCTGGGTTTGATTTTCCTCAGTTACTCTTGGCATTGAATAGGATTCAAGCATTTGTATACGAAGATAATGGATATGATCCTGGAGATTACTCTTACTTTGCAATGATGGTTGAGAACTTATTTCTTCCAAATGTTTGTAGTGCACTTGATGAATTTGGAATTCCGATCAATTTATCTGTCAAGTGTGATTTTTTGTTTGAATACAATACTCTAGACGATGCACTTAAATCACTTAAGAAAATTGATATTCAATCTTTAAAACTTCATCCTTACGAGAGAACACTTCTGGAAAATGCACAGAGGGGACTTTGATCTCATAGTGGTGTGATGAAAATCCTAGGAATAACGAAACTCTCTCTATTAGAGTTGGCTTCTTAGGTGCGTCAGGTCTCGTCCAGTGTCTCATCCAGGAACTGTATCAAACGCTGGCTGTTGCGTTCGACATCGAACTGTTCTTCGACCGTTTTTCGGCCGCTCAGACCGATGGATTTCCGCAGCTCGGGTGAGGTGAGTAGCTGCTCCAGGGAGGCGTACCACGCCTCGGTATTTTCTGCACAGAAACCATTCACCCCCTGGTCGATGATCTCTGCATTGACGCCCACCGGCGAAGCGACGGCCGGGATGCCCAGGGCCATGTACTGCAGCAGTTTTAGGCCGCATTTATAGCGTGACCATTCATCGTCTTCCAGTGGCATGATGCCGATATCGAAGGCGGACAGGTCCTGGTATTCCGTTTCCGGCTGCCAGACCAAGTGTCGGATTTCGATTCCTTCCAGCGATAGTTCCGCGATCGGTTTGGGAGTGGCGGAGATGATGCAGAGGGCGAACTCATATTTTTCCGCCAGGCGGTTGAGCGCCGGGACGACGAGTTGGATGTTCGGGATGTTTGTATCCAGGCCGGTCCAGCCGATGACCGGTTTTCCCGACGGGGGCTGGCGGTAATCTTTGAGGGGATACTTACTGGTGATCACAGACGTCGGCAGCAGGCGGACCTGGTCGTTATATTTGCGGGCTTCGTCGACGAGGTTCTGATTGCCGGCAATCAACAGGTCCACTTTCGCAGCCAGTGCCTGGAATTTCTCGGGATAGCGGAGAAAAATCGCATCGTCGATATCGAGAATGCTTTTGGCGGGCCGGTTCAGGAACAGGAGTTCCATGTCGTACGCGGGGACGTCGAAAATCTCCCGTTCGATAAAAATGAGATCGAAGGGTTTCAGGCAGGCGTAGAGATAATGCACGTAGCGGGTGATGCGTTTGAGGAGATAGCTGAGTCGATAGCCGAGCCAGGGGATGTGCTCATATTTTTCGGGGTAACTGGCGAGTACCGTGCAGGAAATGCCGGCCTGCTGCAGCCAGGGGAGATAATTCAGCACCCGAAATCGAGACGAGGGAACATTCTTCCCGGAGATCAGGAACAGGACGCGCATGGAATCTCTCTGCAATCAGGCGAGGGTGAATTTGCTCAACAGGCAACGATTTCGGTACTGCTGATGATACACGTTCCGCGCAGAGAATACAGCCGACAAAATGGTGTGTGCCCCTGGAGAGCGTTTCTTTATTCGGATGGTATATACCAAAGTCGTTTCAACCGGGGCTAACGCCCTGCGGCTAATTTGTCTTTTCTGCTGTCAATGTTCTTGGAAACGAGGGGAACAGTATAACATCGGGCACTGTGAATTCTTACCCGGGTCATGTGAAAGTCCTCAGGAACATTTTCAGAACTTTTAAATCAACGCTACATAGGAGTTTGGTACTGCTGATGATACACGTTCCGCGCAGAGAATACAGCTGACAAAATGCTGTGTGTCCCTGGGACAATGAAAGCCTGATTAATGGGTTGCCTGTCCCGTATGGGGATCGATGGTCAGATTCAGCCGTTCGTCTGCGTAGGTGTAGAAGAAGAAGGCATACATCATTTCGTGATAGGTCTGCGGGCCCTCTCTGACGGTCGCACTGGGATCGGGGTTGAACGGATTGAACGCCGAATTATCGTAGTGGGCGATGGCTTCGATGCGGGTTCCCTGGGGGAAGAAGTGCCGCTGGTTTTTCCAGAGATATCCTATCTGCCAGTCGAAGCTGTAATTGGGAATGACCAGCAGTGTTTCCTGTTTCCCTTCCGGGTAGTGTGCCAGGAAGGAGAGATCTTTGCCGCGGAGATGCATGTGGGCAAACAGGCCAATGCCGTGAGCGTCCCGCTTGAGGGTTTTGGAATTGCTGACCTGGTGATGCGGTGCCTCTGGTGGGATCCGGAATTTATTGTTCTTGATGATCAGGAAGCGATAGCGTTTTTGAACTTTCCCCTGCACATATTTGAAGCCGACCGAGATCCGGCACTGTTCCGGTTTGCCTGTCGACGTGTAATGGATCTGCAGCGCGAGGGCGCTCCCTTTGGGGATCAGGATTCCCAGCCCTTCAGGCAGCATGGTCGGACCGGAACCGGGCACCTTGCCGGTGATGAAATTGGATTCATCCCATTTCTTCGTCAAAGTGACGGCGGCCATGTTGCAGTGATGGACGACCTCCGGATTGTCGGGTTTGATTTCAATCGAAGAGACCCAGGTGTCTTCGGGAAAGACGTAAGGCAGGATGGTGTAGCGATAGGGGATGTAGCCGTCTGCGGGGAGCGTGTGGGTTTCGAGCATGCTGATTTTGAGATCCGGCTGGCCGATAAGCCACTTGCTGGAGTCAGTTTGTGCCAGTGACGGTTTGAGATCGGCCGGCTCTGTTCCCGCTGTCATGCCTGTGGCGACCCAGTCTGCCACGCGTGTGCGTTCTTTGCGTGACATGCTGCGCTGATTGGCGAATTCCGCGTGGGCCGTACCGCCGTACCAGGGGGGCATCCGCTGGTCAGCCACAACCTCAGCCAGCATGGCACCGTTGTTCCTGACTTCATCCAGCGTTGTGAGTGCGAACGGAGCCTCGGTACCGGGCCGATGACAGTCCACGCAATGTTTTTGGATCAGCGGCTGAATGTCTTTGTAGTACGTGAGCGAGGTGTCTGGTTCTCTGACGGCATGCGCAGTGATACTGCAGCCGTCCACGTTGGTTTCGGTGACTTTGACCGGTTCACTTTTCAGAACCGCGTTGAGTGCTTCGACGAGATTTTCCTGAGTCGCGCGAGGCAGGGAACCGCCGATGCGATATTGGTTATCGATCCGTCCCCGATAGCGGAGCCGGTATTGTTCGTCGAGCACGACAACTTCGGGGGTGCGTTCCAGGCCCAGGGCGGCGACCGATTTGCCTTGGATGTCCTGTACGCTGGGGAAGGGGATTTCGTGTTCGATGCCATACTCGGCGATCTCGCGAATGGATTCGTAGGGGCCGGTATGCAGGGCGATGAACTGGACTCCCTGCGGGCGATATTCCTGTTCCAGGCGTTTCAGTTGAGGCAGATAGCGTTTCACCAGCGGACAGGTTGTGTTGCAGGCGACAATCACGAATGCCTTCCGGTTCTGGAAGTCAGCGAGCGAACGGGTGAGGTAGCGGATGTCTTTGAACTGCAGCGGGCCGACGGCGGAGTTGATTTTCGGTCGTTCCAGTTCCTCTGCAGAGGCGAAACTCGTACACGCAATGAGCAGCAATACTGAGAGAAAGCGAAGCGAGGAAGATGGCATACCTGGAAATCCGGCTGGTAAAAACTGATCAGGAAAGTCCGTTCAGGGGAAGTACTCTGTCCGGGAGACCTGCGTTTCAGAAAAAGAGAAATTCAAAAAAATCCGTTTCTGGATGACATCCTGTTCGGAAATGGCGTACGATATCAGATCACGGTTTTGAGGTCTCCATTGTAGCGTATTGAAGCGGAGAAGCAAAAATGAAGATTTCACGTAGGCAGTTTCTGCAGGCGGGCAGCGGGGCTCTGGCGATCTCTGTTGCCGGCAGTCGATCTCTGGCAGCGAATCCGGCAGCAAATCCGGCTCAGAAAAAAACGGCGGCTCCCTCATTGAAGAATGCGCTGGGGATCACGACCTCTTCCTTATCAGGACATATCACGCCGCGGGGTGGGAAGGGGAAAATTTCCCTGCTGGACCTGCCCCGGATGATGCGGGATGAGCTGGGGATGACGGTGATTGACCTGAATACGTCGACACTCTCGGTCACCGATCGGAAATATCTGGACCAGTTGCGCGCCGCCGCGGATCAGGCGGGCTGCATTTTGACCAACCTGAAAATGAATCAGGGTAAGCTGGATATGAACAGTCCGGACAAAGCGACTCGAGTGAAGGCGCTCAACACATACAAGCAGTCCATCGAGGTCGCTTCGCAACTGGGACTGAAATGGGCACGACCGCTGCCGCTGAAGCCGCGACCCGATATGCAGATTCATATCGCCAGTTATCGGGAATTGTGCGACTACGGGGCGGAGCGTAACGTGCAACTGCTGGTTGAGAATTATGGCTGGATGCAGAGTGACCCGGCATCGGTGGTCAAACTGGTCGAGGCGATTGGTCATAACGTCGCGGCCTGTCCCGATACCGGCAACTGGGACAGTGAGCCGCTGCGTTACGCGGGGCTGGAAAAAACATTTCCGATCGCGGTGACCTGTGATTTCAAGGCGCGGGCCATCGGACCCCGGGGAGAGCATCCGCTGTATGATCTGAAACGCTGTTTCGAGATTGGCTGGCAGGCCGGTTTCCGGGGACCCTGGTGCTTTGAGCATGCCAACAAAGATCGGCAGATGCTCTTTAAAGAACTGGGGATGCTGCGGGACATGCTGCAGACCTGGACGAAGGAAGCAGCAGCCGGGGAATCATCTGGGTCCTGAAGTCACTCCACTGTTGCCTCGATCAGGGGAGTGGTGTTTCCTGGTAAGAAACTTCCAGCCATTCACCCTTGTGTTTGATCCAGCATTCGAGAATCTGCACGTGCTTTGCCAGTTTCTTTCCTTCAAACGTTCCTTCGATATTTGCCTCATAAGTAATCAGCGCCGAACTGGGAGTGGTGCGGATGATTTTTTTGGGGCTGGCTTTGAAGAGGGACAGCTTGAGCTCGGGCAGGGCTTTCAGCTGATCTTCCTGGTTGAAAAACTGGTAAGAGGGCGAAATCGAAATGTGCCGGGGATCGGTCATCTTGCGAATCGTCTCTTTGTCCCGGTTCGAAAAGGCGGCATCCAGTGTTTTGACCGCTTTGAGGAGCTCGGCGTCCACGGTCGAGGGCTTGTCTTCTGCCAGCAGTAAGCTGTGAGTGAGCAGGCTGCAGAACAGAGTGCAGGTGAAAATGCGAAGTGTCATGGACAGTTCCTTTCTTGAAACGACGGGCGGTGAAATGCTGCGCGAACAGACCAGACAGGTGTGTGATCTGATCTGGAGTATAGTTCTCTCAAGTCGGGAACGGGAAGCGGAAAGCAGGAGAAATCATGACAAATTTAAGAAGGCCGTCAGCATTCCGTTTTCAAGCATTTTAAAGATCCGTATCGGCTTGCAGCGGAGGTTGCTCTTCGGCGACGGAGTAGTCCCGTTCTTCGATGGGGGGATGACCCAGCGGGCCGAACGTGCCGAACTCGTCGCATTGATCGTTACCGGGAATGAAGGTGACTTCGATACCGGAATCAGAGACATCACAGCGATGAAAGCCGAAGCGGGTGTCTGCTTCGGGCCAGCGTTCCGCCAGCTGTCCCGTGTTGCCTGAGGCCTGGGTACGATACAGGCGGATGCCGTCCACGTGCTGCACCGGTCGTCCGGTATGGACGTGGCCGCAGAACAGGATTTCCACTTTCGCTGCTTTCAGGATCTCCCAGAGTCGCTGGCGATGCGGGGGATCGATGGAAAAGTACCAGTTATCATACTGTTCGCCGATGGTCAGGTCCCAGGCGGGTTCGTCGGGGGATTCCATGAAGGGCCAGTAATGCATGACGGCAACATGATGCTTGCCGGCCGGCAGGTCGGGGAGACGTTCCAGCATTTTCCAGAAGCGGTCCTCGTGTGGCAGTCCGGTTCCTGCGACCGCGGCGTAAAAGCCGGTGAAACGCACGTCCCGATGCAGGAAGGTCCACTGCAACGGGCCAAAATAGTTCGCGAACAGGTCCAGGCGTTTGCCCGTCATGTTCAATTCCGGGTCGTTCCAGCCCAGTCCCTTGGGATCCCAGCGGGGTTTGACACCGTTGACGGAGGTGTGTTTGTTGCCGACATCCATATTGCCGGGGATGACAAACGAGGGGAAGGGGAGCGTGTCCAGATCGGCGCGGGCCTGTTCGTATTCGAATTCGTGGGTGTCCCCGTCGCGGGTCAGGTCCCCGCCGTGCAGAAGCAGGTCGGCGTCGATTTCCGACATCTGCTGTTTAATGGCCGCCCAGCGTTTGTTGATCGCGGGTCGAAAGCGGTAGGAGCGGGCGGTGCCCATGTGGCTGTCGTTGACATGCAGAAACGTCCAGGGTGCGTCGGAGTGGGTCATAAGTTACCTGTCTTCCATTCGGTTTTCGTTCAGAATCGCAGCGCAAACGACTATTGGTAAGGGAATCAGATCGGTTCCCTTAAAGTATCGTACAGATCTGCCTGATAGAGAAGCAACTGAGGCACGGTTGAGGAAATCTTGCACGAAATTCCTCTTGCAGGAAACCCTCAGAAAAACAACAATTAGGTTTGTCTGTTAAGACTCCCGCTCCCTGCCGGTCAGAGAGCGATCATCTGATATTCAGGAGGCTCTGTTATGGTCTGCACACATTTAAAAGAACTCTACCGGTTTTGCGAAGAGAATCAGTTACGCCTGGGGAGCGCGGACCTGATTCACGTGATCTGCAGGCAGTGCGAAGAGGAAGAGACCTGTCCTTCCATGCTGATGGACGAATACGACGCGAAGCATCCGGACGAAAACGCGGATGACAAATCGCAGCCTGAGCCGAAACCAGAATAAGCTGTTCTTTTCCGCTAACGAGTGAATCAGCGGATCATGATGCAGGAGGGACTCGGGATCGAGACCGGTTCGCCGACTGCTGTCAGCTTGCCGGTCTGCTGATCGATCAAGAAGACCACCACATTGTTTCCCGGCATGTTGGCACAGAGCAGATATTTCCCGTCCGCGGTAATCGCCAGATTCTGAGGGCCTTTTCCCAGGCTGGGGATGATTTCGATCAGCGATAGTTTCCCTTGCTTGTCGACGCTGTAGGCAGCCAGGCTGTCGTGTCCGCGATTGGTGCCATACAGAAAACGTCCATCGGGCGTGAATTTCAGATCGGCACAGTGGCTGACTCCTGTGAAGTCGGGGGGCAGCGTGTCGATGGTCTGACCTTCGATCAGGAAGCCGGTCTCGGGATCGTAATCGAATTTGGTGATGGAATTCTTGAGCTCGTTGATGACATACATCTGCTTGCCGTTGGGGTGGAAGGTCAGATGTCGTGGTCCGGCGCCGGGGATGGTTCGCACGAAGGGCTGCGGGCTGGGAGTCAATTTCGCGGTCTGGGGATCCAGTCGGTAGGACAGGATTTTGTCCAGTCCCAGGTCGGCGGCGAAGACATATTTCTGGTCGGGGCTGATGACGCTGCAGTGGGCGTGCGGTTCCTGCTGGCGTTTGGGATCGACGCTGGAACCTTTGTGCTGGATGAACGTGGCTGCTTCACCGAGGGAACCATCGGCTTTGACGGGCAGGGAAGCGATGCTACCTGTAGTGTAATTGGCAACGACGACCGCTTTGCCCGTGTCGTCGATATCCAGATAGCAGGAGGCGGTTCCCAGTGAGGACTGCCGATTGAGCTGTTGCAGTTTGCCGGTCCGTCCTTCCAGTTTGTAGGCGGTGATAAACTCGTTGTCCTTGCCGCCGAATTTTCCGGGAGCATGAATCGAATAGAGATACTGATTGTCGGGTGAGACCGCCAGGAAAAACGGGTGCTCGACATCCGTGGTACGTTCGACCTCTGTGAGTGCGCCTGTGGCGGGATTGAGTTTATATGCGTGAATCGCGCCTTTGTCGCCCGGGGCAAAGGCGGAGATGAAGACCAGTGGTTCTTCCGCGGCTGTGGCCTGCGAGGCACTACTGAGTACCATGCCGATGGCCAGTGGAAACAGATAGAAGACATGTTCGTATGACATTTTAAACTCCCCGCAGTGATTTCAAAGATGAAGCTTCAATACTGTGAGCCCATTTTAGCAGCGCGTTATTGTTCCAGCGACAGCCGGGCTCAGTAACGTGGTTTTGTCTCATCGATTTCGCAGGACCAGGCATCGATGCCTCCCTGCATGCTTTTGACGTTCGTGAAGCCGTTCTGTGCCAGCCAGGTGGTGACCTGCAGGCTCCGCATGCCGTGATGGCAGTAGACGACGATTTCCTCAGCCCGATGTTCGTCCAGTTCTCCGACCCGCTCCTGAATTTCGCTCATTGGGAGCAGGCGTGATTCATCGATGTGGACGTGGTCATATTCATTCTGTTCCCGGCAGTCGAGCAGGAGGAAGGAATGATTTGTATCAAGTTTCTCTTTGACGGACTTGCAGTCGATTTCCAGGGGTGGCATGGATTACTTTCAGGTTCAGGCGGAATCAGTTTCAATTCAGTGAATAGTTATTATTTTGTCGACGTTGTTTTGAGCGTCGGCGGCACCGGATTATCGATGTGTGCTGCCTTACGTTGATTGGCGCCGGGGCGATTGGTATCTCCCAGATCTTCGCGGCCTTTTTCGGCAAGGTCCATCAGTTCTTTGACGATCTCCGGATGCTGCGCGGCGACATTGTGTTCGCTGCTGATATCAGTGACGACATTAAACAGGAGCGGCTGAGAGCCTTCCCCTTTTTTGAAGTGCGGATGTCGGCTGAATTCTTTCAGCGGCACAAAGAGCTTCCAGGGACCTTTGCGGACCGCCTGCAACTGGTCCATCGCGTAGTAATAGAAGACCTTGTAGGGGCTCTTGGCTCCTTTTTCTCCGAGGATCAGCGGGCGGATATCGTGACCGTCGATGATCCGGTCTGTGGGGGCTTTGGCGCCTGCCAGATCGGCGAAGGTGGGCAGCAGATCCATTGTGGTCGCGAATTCCGTGCAGGTCGTATCTGCGGGAACGTGTTTCGGCCACCACATGATGGTGGGAACGCGAAAGGCCCCTTCCGATGTGGTATATCCGCGACCGTGTAGCGGTTTATTGGTGCCGCGTTCCGTGCTGTTCATGTCTTTGCCCATGGGGGAGCCGTTGTCTGACGTCCAGATGACCAGCGTATTGTCGTCGATGCCCAGTTCCACGAGCTTGTCGAGCAGTTGACCGGTTGACCAGTCGAGCTCTTCGATGCTGTCTCCCCAGGGACCGCTTTTACTTTTGCCCCGGAAGGCTTCACTGGCGAACGGTTTGCTCGTACTGCCGGGCATGGCCTGCGGGAAATAGAGGAAGAAGGGCTGGTCTTTGTTCTGTTCAATGAATTCGACCGCTTTCTCCGTGTAGTCTTTGGTGAGCAGGTTACGATCGACGCCGGCCCGGATGACCTTGTCGTTCAGCATGACGGGCAGGGGGGGCCAGTTTTTGCCATCCAGGCGATCGCCGAGCCGCTGTCCGACTGCCTGGGTCATGTCATCACTGTAGGGGATGCCGTAAAAATAATCGAAGCCCTGTTTCGTGGGCAGGAAAGGGGCCTGGTCGCCCAGATGCCATTTGCCGATCATGCCGGTCTTGTAGCCCTTTTGCTTGAGGACTTCGGCGATCGTGATTTCTTCCGGATTCAAACCATAGGGAGAGATCGGGCGGAGCACCTGTCCGTCGCGAGGATTCCAGTGCATGCCGACGCGTTGAGAATAGCAGCCGGTTATGATGGAGGCCCGCGATGGGGTGCAGACGCCGGCGGTGACGCAGAAGTGCGTAAATTTACGTCCTTCTCGGGCCATGCGATTCAGGCAGGGGGTCCGGTTGACGGTGGAGCCGAAGGGTTCAATATCGCCATAACCGAGGTTATCGCAAAAGATGACAATGAAGTTGGGCGTTTTTTTGTCGGCGGCTGCAGAAGCGGATTCTACAGTCAGACCGGAGAAGACAAACCCGAGCAGGCAGCTGAAACAGATGATTTTGTTCACGATATCATCCTCTGGTTGAATGCGGTGTGGTTTCAGGAAGTAAGGCTGGAACAATGCAGGTGAGTGAGAGAGACCGATTCCGTCTGGTCTCTCTTCATCATAAATAGTACCGCGACTGTTTCCAAAATAAAACCAGACAGGCTGTGAAATGGATTGTGTCACGCCTCAGGATTGGCATAATGAATAATCAACGTACTTTTATGTCTACCCAAGATCGACACCAAGAGGATACCCGCTGACGTGACAGAAGAACAAACGACAACTGGAAAGAAACACTGGTCGCAACGGATTGGACCGGGGCTGGTCACCGCCTGCGTTGTGATTGGACCGGGGAGTATTTTGACCAGTTCCAACCTGGGAGCCAAAGACGGTTACAGCATGATCTGGGTCGTGCTGATTTCGGTGATCTTCATGCTGGTCTATACCTCGCTGGGGGCGAAGCTGGGGACGGTGACCAGCGAGTCGACCTGTACGCTGCTGGCTAAAACCGTTGGACGGCCCTTAACCATTCTGATTGGTTGCGGCGTCTTTTTCATTTCAGCCGCCTATCAGTTCGGCAACAACCTGGGCGTGCATTCAGCCCTGGAGAACTTTACGGATTTCAAATACGGTATCGTGATCTTCAATGCAATTTCGATTGCATTTCTGTTCGGCTTTAAGAATCTATATAAACTGGTCGAACGGCTGATGGGAATCTTTGTGGGGCTGATGCTGGTTTCGTTTGCGATCAATCTGTTTTTTGCGAAACCGAATCTGCTGGAAATGGCGGAAGGCCTGATCCCCGGTTATGGCAGCGACGGACTGGATTCGATTCTGAATATTTCGCTGCTGGGGCTGATCGGGACGACCTTCGTGATCTCGGCTGCTTTTTACCAGTCTTATCTGGCGCGGTTCAAAGGCTGGAAAGTGGAAGATCTGAAAGATGGTCGCATCGATTCTGTTATCAGCGTGACGATCATGGCGTTGATTACAATCATGCTCATGTCGACTGCTGCGGCTGTGCTCCGCGGAGAGCAATTGAATGGGGTCGGTGATGTGGGGAATGCTCTGCAGCCGCTGTTTGGTGATAAAGGCCAGATTCTGTTCTGTATTGGTCTGTTCTCTGCGGCTTATTCTTCTTTCATTGTGAATTCCATGATTGGCGGGTTTATTCTCTCCGACAGCCTGGGACTGGGAGGCACGCCGCAGGATAAATGGACGCGTATTTTGACGGCTGCGGTATTGCTGACCGGGATGTTTGTCGCGATCTACGTGATCCAATCAGGCACAAAACCGGTGGTGGCGATTGTGGCGGCACAGGCCGTGACGGTCGTGGCTGCGCCGCTGGCAGCGGGTGCCCTGCTGTTGTTGACCAGCAGTAAAAAAGTGATGGGCGAACATCGAAACGGGATTGGAATGAATCTGCTGGCGGGCATCGGCTTTGTGCTGCTGCTGGGGATGGCCTGGTATATCGCCAGTGAGAAAGTGCTGCCCCAGATTCAGAAAATGCGTGGAGAAACCGCGGCCGTCATTCAGGTCGAACCTGCGGAAATGAAACTTGCGACTCGAAATTGAGAGCTGAGAGTGATATGAAACGTCTGTTGCAAATTGTCTGTCTGATCTGTTTCAGTCTGGTGCTGAGTCTGCCCGCACAAGCTGCGGAAGCAAAAAAAGACCAGCGGCCCAACATCATCTTTATTCTGCTCGACAATGTGGGTAAAGACTGGTTCCGCTGTTACGGGAGCTCGGAAAACCAGACGCCGACCATCGACCATCTGGCTTATACCGGCTTGCGGTTTCGCAACTGTTATGTGACGCCGGTCTGCAGTACGACCCGGCATATGCTGCTCACTGGTCGGTACCCCTTCCGTTCCGGCTGGCATACGCACCACGATCCGGCGATCTATGGCGGTGGTTATTTCGACTGGAACCGGGAGATCTGCTTTGCGCGGATTCTCCGCGACGCGGGCTATCACACGTGTATCTCGGGGAAGTGGCAGATCAATGATCTGTTCGACCCTGCACAGAAAGACGCGCTGATCAAGCACGGGTTTCAGGAATACTGTATTTTTCCGGAGGGGAAAAAAGGGCACCCGGCACATAAGCAGCGGTACTGGGATCCGTATGTCATTCAGAACGGGAAGCGGCTGGAGACGAAGGGCAAATTTGGTCCGGATATCTTCACCGACTATCTGATCGATTATATGAAAACGCATCGGGATAAGCCGTTCTGTGCCTATTACTCGACGATTCTGACTCACATTCCGGTGGTGCATACACCTCACAATGTCGGGCAGGATCTGACGCCACGCGAGCAGTTTGCCGGCATGCTGAATTATTCCGACTACCTGATCGGGCGGCTCGTCAAGACGCTGGACGAACTGGGGATTCGTGACAATACAATTCTATTTATTGTCCCCGATAACGGGACCGACAACGGAACCGATCAGAATGCCGAGCAGAGCCTGGGAGGGCGGATCAACGGCCGCGTCTCCGGCGAGGGGATTTACTCGCTGAAAGAGCAGGGCATCAATATGCCGCTGATTATCAACTGTCCCCAACTGGTGGGCAGCGAGCGCATCAGTGATGACCTGATCGACGCTGCCGATTTTCTGCCGACGCTGGCTGACCTGGCCGACGCGCCGCTCCCTTCCGGTGTGACGATTGACGGCAGGTCGTTTGCGCCGCAGATTCTGAATCAGCCCCGGGAAGAGCCCTGGCGTCCCTGGTGTCTGACTCAGTATTACAAGCAACGTGTGGTGCGGGACCAGCGGTTCAAGCTGTATTCCAGCGGCGAGTTTTATGATCTCTCAGAGGATCCCCTGGAACAGCACGATCTGGCGCAGAGCGAACGCGTCAAAACTGACAAGGCCAGTCGAGCCTCCCACACGGAACTGCAGCGCGTGCTGAATTCGCTGCCGGAAAATGCGAAGCTGCCTTGGGAATTTCGCAGTATCTCGGCCCGGAAAATCCGGGCGGAAGAAGCGCGGCAGAAAGAGGCGGAGAAGTCCGGCAAATAGTATGACAGGAAAAAAAGATCAGGTCTCTCACAATTGAAAACTGATCCTGTTTGTTCCTTGCGATTCCTATTTGTTAAAGATTTACTACCACGAAAAGCACGAAAGACACGAAAAAGATTTGCTGGAATTGTTCCGCCATTTATCATTCCCTGGCTTGTAGGCAACACTGTCAGTTTCCTGCTCGCTGCGCTCGGCCCGAATTGCATTCGGGCCTACCCTGTGCCAGGTTCATTTGGACCTGCCCCCCTGCATTCTCAATTTTGATCAGGATACAAATCGATTCCGGTTAATTGGTTGCAGAGGGCTTGTGCTGGACTTCGACAGGGTGTTTACCTTGAATCGTCTCGATTTTTTTGATGGCTGATTTCACTGACTGTTGATCGGCGTGCAGACCGTAATCGATTGTGAACTGTCGCGTTTCTCCCGGTTTCAGTTTGGGGACGCGGCCGGCGGCGCGCTCGATTTTCCGGTTATAGGGATAGCCTGTCGCGGGTTCGATGCCCGTGACATAGCCATCTTCCACGGCAGCGGTATTTTTCCAGATCGTCAGATAGGGGAGTTGTTTCGTGGACCAGAACATCGAGGCACCACGGTCTCCCTTCGCGTTCTGGAGCAACGCGCCCGTCATGCCTTGCGGATTGGCGAGCGGTTCTACCAGGTAGACCTGTTCGATGTAGCCACGGGTAGGACCGGCGTAGGTGGCAAAGTTGTCGATGCCTTTGGCGGCCTCCTCATTCATCGGGGCAATTTTGTTGATCGCTGCATGCAATTTTGCGCCCTTGCCCAGGAGCGGTTCACCAAAATTGGTGTGATAGATAATCTGGAATTCCTGGTCGGCACTGCCCAGGTTGGTGATCGTATCGTCGATGCGAAACGTGTCTGCACCGGGCACGACCGAGATTTCGGCGGTGAGTTTCAGTTTCGGGCCGTAGAAGAATTTCTCGAACACGATCCCCCTGACACGAATGCGGTGGGGGGGCTCGGAGTCTACGATCACTTCAACGCTACTGGCCGGGATGTTACCGATTTTCCCGTGCAGGGTCAGATCCATGGTGGCGGTATCACCGGTATTGTTGACGAATTCATCCGTGCCCGGATGCCCGGCAAACTCGAGTCCGCAGCGGACCATCCATTCGTTGAAGCCTTCCAGCCAGCCGAGACCGCCGCGACTTTCCAGGTCGATGAATGCTGGGTGCACGATGCCTTCGACGGGGGAATTCCAGCCCAGCCGCATGTCTTTGCTGCGGACTTCGTAGATGCTCATGCCGCGCGTGGGGATAATAACGATCTGCATCACGCCGTTATCGACGGTGATTAGTTCGACCCCTTCCTGTTTACCGCCGTGCAATGTTTCCTTTTTCACGTACCAGCCATCCCCGTTGAGTTCCCATGTCTCGCAATCTACTTTGCCATCCAGACTGGTAAGTACATGCCGTTGCTCTTCGGCGCAGCTGTTTCCGGGGAATAAACTCAACAGGCCAGAGATAACAATGAGACAAAAGGTAAGGTGATACATGTTGAGCGCTCCGTGATTCCACCAAAAGATTTTCGAGTCTGTTTTGCATGACGGTCGAGATGGCGTCATGTGCGTCAGGGGCAATCCTGTTCAGGAAGTTTCATGCTATCGATTTCAAATCAGTGTGGCCAGCAAAATATTGTGTGTTTCGTTGTTGGGGGGGGAATGACAGAGAGGGATTGTTTCACAGCCGCTCATCCGGGCAGGTGCTCTGTTTTCATCTACAGGGATGAGGTTCTTTATCATAGAATGCCTGGTTGGTCCGGGCTCAGTCTATGAGTGGACCCAAATTTTATTCAGGCTCACCCGACTATGTGAGCGGCACGGCGCTAACCGCCGGTTTTGTGGAAGGGGGCGTATTAAATTACCGGTGGCTAGCGCCATTCCGCTCAGCTTTTTGTTCGAGGCTTTGTGATGATTTTCAATTTTGTAAAATGGCGCGTGGAAGACAAGACAAAATTTTGTCCCGATGTGACCGGTTTTTGTCCTGATATGTCCCGGATTTTGTCCCTTTCTGGCCGGTTTTTGTCCCGATTTGCCCTGAACAGAGAGGGGCGAACTTTGCGAACGTGTGCGGCTTGTTTCCGTAGACAGCCAGTGAAAATCGACGTTGATTCAGGTGTTTCTGAGTCACTGGTTCGGCTTGTTCCAGTGTTCGCTAATCCGCCTCGCGCGCGAGCCACATTTGGACCAGAATACGATTCGGGAGCTGAGGATCAAGTTCAATCTTTTCAGTTTCAGAGGCAGGCATGCACTGGTGTCGAATGAGAAGTCGTGCCGGTTTGTCAGGTGAGATCCAGGCAGGAGAAGACCAGAGGGGGATCTCGCTTACCGGCTACGGGAAGTTTTTCTCAATGTCGATGAGGGTTTCACCGGAATGGATTTTTCAAGCTGGTGGAGACGTGGAATGGCGAGACAGAACTGCCTTTCCTGCTGCAGAAGTGATCGAATGTTTTGTCAACAGGTCGGGTTCTGTAAGTGTTTATATTGTATGTGTTTATGTTGTTCTGTGTTGTTGGCGATCAGTTCAATTTCTGGTCTGTCTGTGGGAGGGATTGACTGACAGGAACCTGTGTCAGGGAAATTTCTCAAATTGGCGCAAATTACAAAATCTGGTCTTTAAGTTCGAAAAAGCTTGTATATGATGGGTGAGTTAAAGCTTGAAAATAAGCTGTTTCAGCTTGTTTTATCAGTTTCCTACCCCTTTGCTCTCTGCTGCATTGAATGCTGACACTGTGAGCCTACAACAAGCGAGCCCATTTGGAAGAGGGGCGGAGCCCAAGTAAATTCAGTTTGCGCTACCTGTGCGGAAATTGTTACGAATAAATAAGTTAGGTTAAATTCGATAGTGTGAATTCCTGACCTCTCAGATTCTTCGAGTGCCTCCCGGGCGCTTCTGTTGCTGTGTGCTGAACAGACTCTGAATTTGTTGTTTTTAGCTAGTTAAAGAGAAATTGGAGATTTTATAGGATGGTTTATCCTGTTGCTGAAGTTGTACGTTTATTGCCATCATCCCGACTGCCTGAATATACGTTTGTGCCCGGCAAGAATCTGCCGCACCCTTACCGTGATCCCAAAGGGCACAGTTATGGTAATAAACCCAAACCTCCGAAGGCCCTCACCGAAGAAAACTGGATGGAGCATCGGAACTACCTGAACGCCATCGACTTTTTCAACCTGGGTTACTACTGGGAAGCCCATGATGAATGGGAACGTCTGTTGCGCGTCTGTGGTCCTGATTCGATCCCCGGTCGTTTCCTGAAGGGGCTGGTGAAACTTTCTGCTGCCGGCATCAAAGTGCGTGAAGGCAGTATTCATGGCGTGCGTCGACATGCCGCTTCCGCTGGTGAAGTCTTCGCTGATGTGGCTGCAGAGTCGAATGCCGATCACTACTGTGGGCTGGAACTGACCCGCTTACAGTTCGCTGCCGACCGGGCTGCCCAGTTGAAGTATCCGGATGACCTGACCATGGGCGAACCGATTCGGGTCTTCCCCTTCCTGCTGGAACCGGAACCGTTCCCGCTGGGCTAAACAGCTACCCTTGAATCTGCTTCGACAGTTCAAATGAAAAGAGCACACTTTGGTGTGCTCTTTTTTTGTATCTACTCAGGTTCACAGTCGCTCGTTCATCGAAACGTGCCGCGAATGGCTCGTCCGAGCAGGCTGTTCCCGCTGCTCTGAAATTTCCAGGCCAGGTCCTGTAACAGCGAACGCAGGTTGCGGCGATTGACGGGAATTCCCTGAAAGACCAGTCTGACATCTGAGAGCACCGTGGGGCTGTCGGCATGATAGGAATGCCCCAGGGCGAACAGATTGGTGTCGATATCGGAGGCATCCACGACGTTGATCTTCTTATATTTGGGGAACACGGTCAGGTACGAGCCCCCTTCACCCAGTCGCTGATGCCAGAACGAATTGACGACCCGGGAGGCTTTTAATGCCAGATCTTCTGACGAGGAGTAAATGGTAAACCGGTCAGCCGTCTGTACGATATGCGGGGCGATGGAGTCTTTAAAAACCTGGGCATCGATATCGGGAGCCGTCAGGATGACTTCATTAAACAGCGGTTGATCCTGGTGGGTCAGTTCGAGTTTCTGGGAGATATTTTTGAGCGCCCGGGACAGGACACGGTTTCCCATGCTGTGGGCAATCAGGTGAATCTTGCGTGCTCCCGATTCGTTGGCAATCGCCTCCACGAACAGGGTGACATTCTCTTCGCACCACTGTGCGGTCCGACTGTCTTCCTTGTAGGCCCAGATCGAACTGCTTTCCTGCGAGGGCCAGCTATACATCAGCGGGGCACCTTTGAATTTCAGATCGTAGGCAATCTGTGCGGTTCTGCGGGCGGCGTCTTCGAAGGAGTTATTGAAACCATGGATGAAAATAAAGGCTTCCCCACCCCGGCGGATGATGCCGTCGGAAGTCTTTTCGGTCTCGATCGAGTCTTCAATCGTCTTACGCAGTTCGGTTAAAAAATGGGACCCGGAAGAGGGCGTGACGGATTTGAGCACGACATGCTTATCCGGATTTTCCCGGAACTCCAGTTTCCAGATGCTGGGCGATTCCAGTTCTCCGGGCTGATGGTCTTTGGGAATACTCACATCGCAGAAACCGAGTGAGAGGGTCGAACGTTTGGTGCCAAAGAACTCCTTCGGTTTGGAAGAGCCGGTCAGGTTGCGGTCGGTTCCATAGAAGACACGGATCGTCTCGTGCTTTTCTTTTTTATCCCGTTCCTTTTCTGGGGGAGCATCGGGCGCCTCTGCTTCGGGAGGAGGCGTCTCTGTCTGTGAGACGCGCGGGGGTTTCGCTGAGTCTGGTTCTGACTTGGAGTCTTTGGCGCTGTCACAGCCTGACAGCATTAAGCCGAGCAGTGCCAGTGAGATTAATAGCTGAGGGGCTTTCATCGTGCATCCTTGCAGTTTGAATCGAATCCAACCGAGCGGTGGTAAAATGAATAGGGAAAAATACTTAAATCATCAGGATGGCTCAAGTCGAATTTTCCCGGAATTACTGGGGTTTACCGACACATGGTTGTGGATGAGGACGGGCATAACATCAAGATTTGCTTTGAGTTATGTGGTCTGATATGCTGGGAATTCAAGCCCGCCGCTACCATGAAGCAGATTCTTCTATCATTGATACTTCTACTCAGGCAGACAGGATAATACCGTGAAAAGTGCTCTCAGGATTCTCTGTTGTCTTATTTTTCTGACCGTTACCGCGTCCCGCTCTCTCCCGGCAAAAGAGGCCCAGCCGGACAAACCGAACTTTATCATCATCTTTGCCGACGATCTGGGATATGGAGATCTGGAGTGTTACGGGCATCCTCAATTCAAAACGCCGAACCTGAATCGGATGGCGGCGGAGGGAGCCCGGCTGACACAGTTCAATGTTCCGGTTCCGTATTGTGCTCCTTCGCGGGCGACCTTACTGACGGGGCGCTATCCCTGGCGACATGGTGTCTGGTTTAATCCGGCTCCGGACGGGAAACAATTTCGCAGTGGTGTGGGGATCGCCGACAGCGAAGTTCTGCTCAGTGAGCTCCTGAAAGAGAACGGTTATGCCACCCTGTGCGTGGGCAAATGGCATCTGGGACATGATCCACAGTTCTATCCCACCCGTCACGGATTTGATGATTACCTGGGAATTCTGTATTCCAACGACATGCGCCCCGTGAATCTGATCAAAGGCGAAAAGGTGATTGAATATCCGGTCATCCAGGCCAATCTGACGAAGCGTTACACCCAGCGGGCGGTGGAGTTCATCAGGGAAAATCAGCAGAAGCCGTTCTTCCTCTATCTGCCGCATGCGATGCCGCATAAGCCTCTGGCCGCTTCTGAAGACTTTTATAAGAAAAGCGGAGCCGGACTGTACGGCGATGTCATTGCCGAGCTGGACTGGAGCGTGGGAGAGATTTTCAAAACCCTGAAGGATCTCAAGCTCGACGAAAATACGTTTGTGATTTTCGCCTCAGATAACGGCCCCTGGTTTGGCGGGAATACGGCAGGTCTGTCAGGGATGAAGTCGACCAGCTGGGAAGGGGGGCTGCGGGTGCCGATGATTGCCCGCTGGCCCGGTAAAATTCCTCCCCGCCAGGTGATCGAGACTGTCTGCGGTTCGATTGATGTCTTTCCGACGATCCTGAAGCAGGCGGGGATCAAAGTACCCGAAGACCGGGTGATTGACGGTAAGGATCTGTTTCCCGTGCTGACAAAGCAGGCCCCGACCCAGCACGAGGCACTGTTCTCGATGAAAGGAAATTCCCTGTTTACGGTACGGAGTGGTCCCTGGAAGCTGCACATCAAACCCTCCCCCCGGCAGCTGCTGGCGAACCAGGGAAAAGACTGGATCGACCCGCGTGGACCGGATGGCGTGACGATCATTGCGCCTTACGAGCAGGCGATGCCTGACCAGCCGCCAGGACTGCTCACCGGAGATAAGCCGGTGCCGATGATGCTCTTCAACCTCGAAGAAGATCCAGCCGAACAGCATAATGTGGCTCAGGCTCATCCTGAAGTGGTGGCCCGTCTGCAGAAGTTGTTCGAGGAAATGCAGACGCAGGTTCCAGAATCGATTCGCAACTTTGGTCAACAACCCGGCAAGAAAAAATCGTCTCCCAAAAATAACTGACCCGTGCTCTGTACGGTCAGCTGGCCATGTTCTCTTCTGGAAACAGGGTTTGTTTTTGCCAGGAATCGTTCGTTGTGTACAGCCGCATTTCGCCTGAAAAACAGGCTTGTACAGTAACGTTGCGTAGTGCTGTTAGATTTTCCTGACTCAAACGTCATCTGAAAATCTCGGCGAATGTTGCGAAAATCCAACATTCACCAACTCTGATCCGTAGTAAAGGATGGATATTGCAACAGAGCGGAACGCCTTACATTTCCCTGTGTTTCAACAAGCAAACCTGTCGTGATGTCTTTTTACATCAATCCTTTGTTTCGATGTAGAAAAAGCACAACGTTCAACGTTAAGAGTTAATGAATATCAAACTGGGCCATATTTCTTAACTCCCTTTTATTGTTGAGTTTATCGAGGGCTGGAGACAGCAGTTAGTGAATCAGAACATAAATGGTCCGCACTTTGCGTCCATTCAATGTTCTTAACAGTTCACTGTTCAACAGCCTTGATAGTCAACCGCAGAAAGAGAGAACCACAGCATGGCATCTAAACGCGATCGAATGAGCGTCTACGAGCGTGAAGGGGTAACCGTTCTGGATTTCGGAACCATGGAAATCTGGGATGGAGCCGATCTGGCTCTGTTGCGCGAAACGCTGACGCGCCTGGTTGATAAAGAAAAATGCAAATCGATCGGCGTGGAACTGTCGTCAGTCAAATACATTCCGAGCGGCTTTTTCGGAATGCTGTACGACATGTACGAAAAAGGGATCGCGGTCACTCTCTACAATCCGCAACCTAACGTCGCCAGCATGCTCTGGTTCAAGCAGTTCTGTCTGCATACCGAAGACGGACGCTACCTGCTGAAAAGCGATCTGGCTTCAGCACAGGATAAACCGTCAGAGGACGAGGTCCGTGCGGAAAAGGAAAAGTGGGACAAAAGCCTGAAACAGTCGAATGATTATTCGACGACTGTTTCTTAAAACCAGGTTCAGAGTCCCATCAGGAAGCGGTTCACCGGGAGCTATTCAGCTTCCAGGAGAACCGCATGCTTTTCAAGGCGGTTCTTCAAAGACAGATAATTTCCGGTTGTGGAAGCTTCTTCCCTCAACTCCTGATCGATCTTGTCGGCCAGTTCAAACAGTTTGAATTCCGGCCAGGCGTCATTCAGTGTCAGCAGCTGATTTAATCCCTGCGGGTTTTGCCGAAGCGGATCCGGGATCAGTGATGCAACAGCCACAGCAGCAGCAGCAGTTTTACCAAGTTCATCATCGGTGAGCAGTTTTAAACCCTCATGATGCAGGTAGACGGCACAGATCAGATCGTCCGGGAAAGACCAGTCCAGCATCACATTTGCAGCAGCAGCACTGTGATCCCAGCTGAAATGCCGGCGCTCATATTCATTCAGCAGACAGGGCTCGCTGTCCTGATTGACCGTGAACTTCAGGTACAGGTCAAATAGTTCTTTCGACAGGATGGGCAGCAGAAAGTCCTCCAGCATTGCTGCGGAGAAGGCGATATCTGCGTCGACCTTCATCAGGCAGGCGATTTCTCGCGCCATCAGCGCCCGTTCCAGATTCGTACTCCAGAAATTGGGCAGGTTGATCAGCTTGGATTCGTTCGAAGCCATAGCCTGTTTCAGCCCGGTGGTCACCAGAAAGAGCTTGGTAGAACGAATTCCCAGTAACGTAATTGTCTGTTGAATCGAAGAAACTTTCCGGCGTAATCCGAACGCGCTGGAGTTGACCATTCTTAACAGCTCGCACGAAATCCCGGCATCGGTTTCGATAATCTTACTGAGCTCTTTCGGAGTGGAATTGGGATCCTCTGCTTTACGCGAGAATTCCATCACGGCTTTCGGCAGCATGGGAAGTTTAATTTCGGGAGGGAGAGGGCTCTGTTTTCCCTCACCAATCAGCTCTTTACGCAGTTTTGTCCAGTCGGTCATCGGTTCCTCGAAAACTCTCTCTGAGAAAAAGATGAAACAGTCCTCTACTGTTTCTCAAATTCAGGTGTTACCAGACTGATCATCGATACCCCTGAAAGGTGTGGTACAGCTCATGTTCAGGTCGATGGATGATCGCTTTTCACATTAAAATCTTAGCTTAAAGATTCCCTGTGCGAGTCCGTCTTTTATAGATTTTTTTCGCATGAAATCCCTCCTGCAGAGCCATGTTGCATTCTTTCAACACGACTCAGTCTGACGAAATTCAACTCGCATTGAAAAAAACACATAAGTTAATACAATTCATCCACTTACATGCGAATAATCAGGTAACTCTCGAGAGGAGCTGCCTCACCTGCTTTCGGGTGCTCAGCAAACTTTTAACATCGTCAGGACAGACTCATGGAAGCGAAATCACTGGAATTTCTCAAAAAACTGCTCCACTCCCCAGCTCCGTCAGGATACGAGCGACCGATTCAGGAGGTCGTACGGGAATATGTGAAAGGGTTTGCTGACGAAGTCAAAACAGACCTGCACGGCAACGTGATTGCTGCTGTGAATCCCGATGCAGAACGACGGGTGATGCTGGCCGGGCACTGTGACCAGATCGGTCTTTTGGTACAGCACATTGATGACGACGGCTATTTGTGGGCGAATCTGATTGGAGGCTGGGACATCCAGATGCTGATCGGGCAGAACATGCAGGTGCATACCGCCTCTGGTCCGGTTCACGGGGTCATCGCTCGAAAAGCGATTCACCTGTTGACTCCCGAAGAGCGAAAAACTGTGCCTGAGATCAAAGACCTCTGGATCGACATTGGAGCCAAAAATGGAGCGGAAGCCCGTGAAATAGTCGCCATCGGCGATCCCATTACCTTCGAGCTCGGCTTTCGTCCCATGCTGAACCAGCTGGCTTCCGCGCCCGGGATGGATAACCGGGTCGGCGTCTGGGTTGTGATCGAGGCACTGCGGCAGGCCAGTCAAAAGTCACCTCACTTTGGTGTGTTCTCCGTCTCGACAGTCCAGGAGGAAATCGGACTCCGCGGTGCGCAGACCAGTGCCTATTCGATTCAACCCGAAGTAGGTATCGCCGTCGATGTGACCCATGCCACCGATTGTCCTGCAGTCAGCAAAAAAGAAAATGGCGAGATCAACGTCGGCGATGGTCCGGTCGTTTATCGGGGGCCTAATGTGAATCCGGTCGTCTATACGAAACTGACTGAACTGGCGGGGAAGAACGATATCGCCTGTCAGATCAACAGTATTTCACGTCCTGCCGGGAATGATGCGAACGCGATGCAGTTGAACCAGGGGGGTATGGCGACAGGCATTGTTGCGATTCCCAACCGGTACATGCACAGCCCGGTCGAAGTCGTCTCGCTGGAAGACCTCGAGCATGCGGCGAACCTGCTGGCGGCCTTCTGCCTGGCGATCGACGAAAACACAGACTTCACTCCTTGAAACCGAATGAAGTCAGGAGAGATCGATCAGCCGATTTCCTGGAGCACTTCCTCTGCTGCCTGAATCGTCTGGTCGATATCGTCGTCTGTCATGCAGGTCGAGGTAAAGTTGGCCTCAAACTGGCTGCAGGGGAGATAAATCCCACGGTCGAGCATGCCCTGGAAATAGCGGGCGAAGCGATCTGTGTCGTTTTGCGAGGAAACCGCGTAGCTGGTCACCTTTTCCGGATTGAAGAACAACGTAAACATCGAGCCGCATTCTGCGATGGTGTGTGGCAGGTCTGCTTTCTCGGCGGCAGCGGAGAGTCCCTTCGTGAGACGTTGTGTTTTCGTTTCCAGTTCCGGGTAGGGATTGGTCTCTCTCAGGCACTGCAGAGTCGCGATGCCCGATGCCATCGCAATCGGATTCCCCGACAGCGTCCCCGCCTGGTAAACCGAACCAACGGGAGAAATTGCATCCATAATCTCTGCCTTGCCCCCATATGCACCGACGGGCATGCCCCCTCCGATGACTTTGCCGAGCATACAGATATCGGGAGTCACACCAAACCGTTGCTGAGCACCGCCGAGAGCAACACGAAATCCGGTCATGACCTCATCCATAATGAAGACGGAACTGTGTTGGGTACAGAGTTCCCTGACGGTTTCCAGGAATCCGGGCTCGGGCAGGACCACGCCCATATTCCCGACGACAGGTTCCAGGATGACCGCGGCAATCTGATCGCCGGTCTGGGAAAATGTTTCCTTGAGCTGTGCAATGTCATTGTATTCCAGGACCAGTGTATCCGCCGTGCAGCCCGGGGGGACACCGGGGCTGGAGGGAGCACCCAGCGTCAAAGCGCCACTGCCGGCCTGGACGAGCAGGCTGTCGACGTGACCGTGATAACAGCCGGCAAATTTGATGATCTTATCCCGTCCGGTAAAGCCACGAGCCAGTCGGATCGCACTCATGGCGGCTTCGGTTCCCGAATTCACCATCCGCACTTTTTCAATCGAGGGAACCAGTTCTGCAACCAGTTCTGCCAGTTCGCTTTCCAGGACCGTCGGTGCTCCAAAGCTGGTTCCTTTTTTGAGCGTTTCTTCAATGCGGGGCATGACCTGGGGATGCAGGTGCCCCAGAATGTGGGGGCCCCAGGAACCGACGAAATCGATATAACGATTGCCGTCGATATCATACAGGTACTGTCCCTCACCTCGATCGATGACAACCGGGTGTCCGCCTACGGCACCAAAGGCCCGCGCCGGACTGTTCACTCCACCCGGGATGACCTTCTGGGCGCGTTCAAATTCTGCTTCACTTTTAGGGCGGGGACAGGCTGACATGGTCGATGAGTTCCTCTAGTTCGTAGTTGTTTTCTCTGGTGTGGCTGGGGCGTCTGCTCCCAGTTTCAGGCATTTCAGTGTCTTGCCGTCCCTGACGTAGAGCAGTCCGTTTGACAGGGCGGGCAGGGCACGTGTGGTGGAATTGAAAATTTGTTCGCTGGCCAGTTCTTTATAGGTTTCCAGGGAGGCTTCTGCCAGAACCAGTGTGCCATCGGTTTTCATGATAATCAGTTTATTGTCGGCTTCAAGTAACGTCGCATAGCCAAAATTGTTCTCTTCCCATTTGACTTTGCGCGTTTCCGGATCAAAACAGATCAGACGTGCTGTGCCGATATCCTGGCGGCCGTCGATGCCGATCAGCTTGCCGTCATACTCAATCGGAGTCGTATATTGGCTGGCCATGGGTTTTTCACTACGCCAGATTTCCCGGGTGCCGATTTGCTCGATCTGGCCCCAGAAGCCTCCCACGCCGTAGCTGGAGGTAGCAAAGACATGGTTGCCAACGACAACAGGATCGGCGCCATTGACGGTCGGTCCCCGTTTGCCAAAGGGAAACTGAAATAGCACGTTTCCATTTTTCGGGTCCAGGCCGGCCAGGTGCAGTCGGGTGATGAAAATCGCGTAATAGCGTCCATGCAGGAATGCAGAGGTCGGAGAAGAGTAGCTGGCATCGTCCTGCATGGCTTGCCACTGAGTAAATCCCCGATCCAGTGAAAATGCGACCACGCCGGCATGCTTGCGTTTCCCACCCACATTCACCAGCAGCTTATCATCCACAATGATCGGGGTGCTGCCGACTCCGAAATAACCTTCACCCACCTGGAATTCTTTGTGGGTATCACGAGACCAGATGACTTTGCCGTTTTTGAGATCCAGACACTGCAGGCGGCCCGCGATTCCAAAAGTATAGATCTGGTTGTTGTGGATCAAGGGGACTGCAATCGGGCCATCATTGGGATTAAACGTCCCCCGGTAGCTGACAGGGGCGGTCTGTTTCCAGAGAACCTCACCTGTTTCTGCATTCAAGGCTTCGACGGTTTCCTGATCACCAACACGGTGAAAGAGTACCGCGGTATTCTGGGAGACCGCCAGTCCGGCGAACCCACTTCCAACCGGGCGTTGCCATTTCACTTCCGGTCCACCTGATGGCCAGGAAGCAGCGAGCGTTTCACCGGCTGCATGGCCATTGCGATACGGTCCCAGGATCTGGGGCCAGTCACCCGCGTGGCAAATGGGATTGGTGAAGCTGACAAGCAGCAGTAAGATGGTTTGAATAATTTTCATGTGTCGGGCTCCGCCTTCCAGATGATGGGTGACCAGATTGACTCGAATCTCATTTTAGCAGGATCGGGGCTTGGCTGCATAGGAACGTCTGTTATAGTCTGATAAGATAAACGACGAAACCGATAATCGAACAGGCTGCGCTTCCGGAAGAGGGTTTTCGTGAGATCGCTTGCTGGGCAGGAGAAGACTTTGGACTCGAATCCATTACGGTTAATCAGAAACTTACGCAGAAGTCGCGAGATCGTCACGGTTCTCATGAATTACGGGTTTGACGATCTCGTCGATCAACTTGGCCTGAGACGCTATCTTCGCTGGGGCCGCAGACTACTGTTCTGGAAACGAACTGAACCAGAAGTCAAATTGACCCGGGCCAAAAGGATTCGCCTCGCGCTGGAAAGCCTGGGGGTGACATTCATCAAGTTTGGTCAGGTTGTCAGTACCCGTCCCGATCTGGTACCCCGGGATGTCGTGGTGGAACTGGAGAAACTCCAGGAGCGGGTTCCCTCGTTTCCCAGCGAGACCGCGATCGCGATTATCGAACGCGAACTGGGAGAACCCATCGATAAAATATATGCTGAGTTTGATCCGGTTCCACTGGCTGCCGGTTCGCTGGGACAGGTCCACAAAGCACGACACCATGACGGCACTCCCCTGGTGGTGAAAGTCAAACGCCCCGACATTGACCGGGTGATCGAGCAGGATTTGAGCCTGATGTACGAACTGGCCACAATGATCGAACGCCATTTTCCGGATGCGGAAGTCTTCGATCCGGTGGGGCTGGTCAACCAGTTTTCTCGGACCATTCATCGCGAACTGCAGTTTACCAGAGAAGCCCGCTCGACCGACGAGTTTTATCGTCTGTTTCAGGACGATGCCACTCTCTATGTTCCGAAGATCTTCTGGGAGCTGACCCAGGGGGATATCATTACCATGGAGTTCATCGACGGGTACCGCATTGATGACGAAGAGGAGTTGAAGAATCTGCCGATCAGTCCGCATGAAGTCGCTGCCAATGGGGCGCGGATCTTTATGAAAATGACATTCGAGTTCGGCGTGTTTCATGCCGATCCTCATCCCGGCAATTTCCGGGTTCGGCACGATGGTTCACTGTGTTTGATTGATTACGGTATGATTGGCGTGCTGGAAGAAGAACGCCGAGACCTGCTCGTGGATCTGTTACTGAATGTGGCGAAAAAGGATACCAACCGCCTGGTTGAAGTGGTGCTGAATATTGGTAAGGCCAAGCGGGTCGTGGATCATCAGTTACTCAGGGCCGACTTGCGCGATTTTATCGGCAATTATTACGGGGTCCCCCTGGATCAGATCAGTGTCGGAAAGATGCTGACTGACTTTATCAATATACTGGCGATCCACCGGATCCGTTGTCCGGTCGATATCATGCTGCTGATTCGGGCTCTGATCACTCTGGAAGGAGTGGCTTCGCGGATTGCACCTGAATTGAATATTGCACAGGAGATGGAGCCTTATATTTATAAGCTCTCCTCGGAACGCTATCATCCCCGTGCGATTGCCGGCCGGATCTGGTCCGAAGCCTGCAGCTTTACGAAAGTCATGCACGATTTGCCCGAACAGGTTGGCAGGACACTGGGGAAACTGGCCGATGACGAATTGCGGATTCACCTCGATCACAAAGGCATTGATCACCTGACAACCGAACTGGACCGTTCCGGAAATCGCCTGGCGATCGGAATGGTGATGTCATCATTGATACTGGCTTCTGCCATCACGATCTCATCTGATACGCGACTGGTTTATATCAGTATCCCGATTTTCATGATGTCGAGTCTGTTGGGGATCTGGCTGATTTATGGTGTCTTTCGCAGTGGGCGATTGTAAGATCGTGTGACCTTACAATCGCCGGAGAAACTGCGATTGAGTGGAAGAGTGATGGCTCTTCTATCTTCCATAAACCCGGGCTTTGGGATCGCCTCCCGAGAGCAGGTAGGCCACCAGATCCCGCACTTCCTCCGCGCTGAGGGCATTCAGCATCGACTGTGGCATTTGGGAAACGGGAGAGGGCTGGATTTCTTCTACGTGATCAGCCGAAATTTCAATCGGCTTGGCTTTGATGTCGGCGGTGTAGACAATCACCTTGTCGCCATCTTTTGAGACCAGTCCGGTGAAGGTCCGTCCCTCTTCGGTGATCACGATCGAGGACTGATACTGGTCCGAAATCACTTTACTCGGTTCGACGATCGATTCCAGAATGTAGCGGGCGTCGAACTTGTTTTTGACGGTTGTGAGATCCGGCCCCACGTCTCCTCCCAGTCCGTCAAAGCGGTGACAGGCGGCACAGCGCATGGAGTGAAACAGATTGCGGCCGCTTTCAAAGCTGGCTTTCTGTAAGTTGCCGCCGGACGTGTATCGGCTGGCATCTCCAATGGTCCAGGTTCGTCCCGGTCCCTTGGGGGGAGTAATTTTGAAATCGGGGACCGGGTTGAAATCTTCCCCACTAATGTCAGCCAGGGCGGCGCGGTCGGCATTGCTCATGTAGCCGAGGACTTCATCACGCAGGTTTCCCAGGAACTTGGCATAGCTGTTACCGCCGGGATATTTGGCTGCGGAATTGATGAATTCGATATAGGCCCGACGCTGGTCCATCGTCCAGCCTTTGCGCAGATTTCGCAGCATGAAGGCGTAGTTGATTTCATGTGACGGAGGATGCTTCGCCAGCATGTCGAGTACGCGGCTGCCGTAGTTTTTATTCCGACCCGCCAGTTCGGTCCAGTCAGGAACTTCCGGTTCACCCCGGTTGGCAATCAGATCCAGCGCTTTTGTAATCACCGTCGGTGATTCCAGGTAAACCAGGACTCGGACCAGTTCCGTATTGATATTTTTGTTCTGACTGGGCAGGTACGGATCGAGCTCAGCGATGACCTGCTCACGTTGTTCTGCCGTTGGTTTGCCCAGACGGATGAATGTCAGAGCGTACGCACGCAACAGTCCCAGGAACTGGGACTCACTCAACTCAGATGGATTCAATTCCAGCAGGGCAGCGATCTGAGCATCGCGGTGTGATGCGTTCCCCATGCGCGCCAGAGCGACAGCGCCTGAAATACGCGCCTGTGGATTTGGTTCAGAAAAGACTTTCTTCGCCCACTCTTCAACGGGCTGGGATTCGATGGCGACGCGGGCTGCGTGTCGTAACCAGCGGTCTGAACTGGATAGGTGAGGCCAGGCCGCCGCGACCGCTTCGGGGTTTTGTCTGCCATGATAGGCTTCCAGGCTGCGACGAAGTTTTCGTGCCGACTCGCCAGCCATTTCCCCGGTCACGGGGGCGGTTGATTTTTTTCCGGTATAGGTGATTCTGAACAGAGCAGACTGGGTTCCCCGTCCACCGATGGTGAAATAGAGCGCCCCATCGTTGCCGACGATGGCATCAGTCAGGGGGAGTGGAGAGCCGTAGCAGAATGCTTCCTGCTCACCTTTGTAGCCTGCGCCGTCCGGAGTGAGATGAATCGCATAGATGGTGCCGAACGTCCAGTCGAGTGCGAAAATGGCATCCTGGTATCGGGCTGGGAATTTCGCTCCCTGGCCACTGATCACACCTGTAGGACAACCCGGGCCGATATTCACGACGGCAGGCAGGCTGTCTTCATAATATTCAGGCCATTTGCCGGAGCCACTGCGCCAACCATAATCGGAGCCACTGACAGCGACGTTGATGCGGGTCGGACGATACCAGGGCGTTCCGAGGTCCCATTCCATGTCGGCATCATAGGTGAAAAGATCACCGGCCCGGTTGAGGCTGATGTCGTATTCGTTGCGATAGCCGGTGGAGATGATCTCGTGCTGTTTTGTCTCTGGAGAGAACTTTGAAATCCAGCCACCCGGTGCCAGTCGACCGCGGGCGTGTCCATTGGCATCCCATTCGCGTGGCAGCAGCAGGTCTTCATCCCAGGTGGGAACATGTGAGCGAACAATGCTTTCCTGAGGGGGAAGGGCAGCATGGTTCCCGCCGATGACATACAGATGCTTTCCATCTTCTGCCACGATTACCGCATGGTTGCCATGTTCGCCACCGCTTCGTTCGCTGGGCAGGCCCTCCGCTTTATCGAGCTGATCATCGCCGTTCGTATCAGTGACTTTGTAGAGGTTGCCACCATTCTTGTGAAAATAAAGTGCATCGTCGTGCCAGACCATTCCCTGGGCACCGGAAAGGTCAATCTCCAGTTTTTCAACTTTGACCTTTGGTTCATCACCCTTTTCAGTAACAGTGATGCGATAGAGGCCCTTGTCTCCCTGGTCACTCGCAAGTAACCGACCTTTGCCGTCTGTGGTAAGTGAAACCCAACTGCCTTGTTCGTTGGCGGGCACCTCGTAGAGTAGTTCGACTTTGAAATCTTTGGCGATGGTAATGTTCTGAGCCAGTTTCGCGACATCGACTCCGCTACGTGTGGTGATTCCCGGCTTTCCCCATGGACCACTGCCAAACGCGCCCATCGGTTTCAGTTTCAGTTTCCAGGATGAATCGTCGAAGCTGGCCTGCTGCCAGTCGGGGGCTTCTTTGTCGGTCAGTTTCCAGTCAGTCGAGGAAGAGATCTGTTGTTTTTTGCCATCGGCTGTTTCAATTTCCAGTTTCAGAATAAACGCAGCAACACCGCCGTTGTTGTTGGCGCGGACCGCAATTTGATTGACTCCACTCTGGACGAGCTTGCGGGCATCGCTCAGCATGACGGGGTTCTTCCAGTCAGTGGCGGTGCCGGCGTCTTTACCATTGATCCAGACTGTCGCCCGGTTATCACAGGTGAAGTAGAGGCGGGCTGCTTTGACTCCTCCCGCGATATCAAATTTCTTACGCAGGAAGATCGGATCGTTGGCTGTGGGGTTGTCTGTCCGCCAGACCCAGTTCGGAACCGGTTTAGCGGAGACCCAGTCAAACTTTCCGGGCTTGGAGGAGGTTGCAGAGGTTTTTGCAGCAGGCGCTTTTTTCGTATTTTCAACGGCCGTTTTCAGGACTGCAGCTGCCTCTTTGCCTGACAATGGCCGGTATTGCAGATCTTTAAATTCGACCCGCATCGGAGGTCCCGCGTGAAGTTGCAGGCCGAGTACGCCTTTCGAATACGCCTGGGGATGCTGATCGGTCACGTCGACGGTATTCACGCCATTCACCTGGTGGACCATCCGGTTGCCGACCGCAACGATACGCAGTTCGTTCCATTCCCAGTCGTTCAATTTCTGATTCTTATCGCCAATCTCAGCCACAACCTTTGGTTTTCCGTCTTTCCCGATTTCGACACGCTGGAACCGTTGTGCGATGATTCCCCGCCCGGTTTTCTCGCCATACAGCATCCCGAAATATTCCGGCTTCGGATGGAGATCGGCCTGATAGCCTTTGAGTGCGAAATTCTGGGGATCGACGAGTTCGCTGCGATATTGGACGCCCGAGTTATTGCCTTTGAAGCGAACCTTGGCCTTGAATTCAAAGTCACCGACCACACCGTCCTGCCAGACGAGGAACGTGTTCGGTTTGGCAGGGTGTTCTTTCGTGGTTTCCCCGACGATAGAGCCCTCCTGCACGGTCCAGAATCCATCTCTGCCCGCCCAGCCAGTCAGATCTTTGCCATTAAAGAGATTCTGGAATTCCTGGGCGCTGACGGTGCTGGTTGAGCAGAGCAGACAGGTAAAAAGAACGCAGATGAATTTTCTCATGGTGGTATCCCGCTTGATGACACGAGTTGCTGATGTATGGGGAACAAAACCGAAGCAGTCAGATAGATGGCGTGATCAGGTGGTCAAGATGCCTCTCGTTACCTGATTTAGAATCAACCGGTATGGCTTGTTCTCTCGAATTGATAGCTTAACCCGTGTCACCGGCTATGTCGAGCACGGATCACAATTCATCCATGTGAGCTGCGTTCAGCTTGAGCTGCTGGCGTCGCTGATGCGTTGCCTGAGATAATTCGCGCGGGCGGCATTGCGTTCGCTGGATTCGAGTTCTCCCCCCTGCAGTTTCTGCAGATGGGCGGGCTGAGTAAAGATAAACATCTCATTCACGGTTGAGATAGGCAGCCCCTCTATCAGTCCCAGGTTGACTCCCATCCGTACGCTGGAAAGCAGATGCATGGTCTCTTCTGAACTGATGGTCTGCGCTGTACTCAAAATACCGAAGGCGCGTGAGACTTGGTCATGCAGCCCCTGGCGGTTTTCTTTGAGGAGTGAATTTCTGACTCTGCGTTCATAGGAAATGATATTGGGAACCACTTCCTTGATGCTGTCGATCAGTTGGTGTTCGGTTTGCCCCAGTGTGACCTGATTGGAGATCTGGTAGAAATCTCCCATGGCCTGGCTGCCCTCACCGTACAGGCCGCGTACGGCCAGATTGATCTTTTGCAATGCCTGAAAGACTTTCTGAATTTCCTTGGTAATGACCAGGGCCGGCAGATGCAGCATGACACTGACCCGAATCCCGGTCCCGACATTGGTGGGGCAGGCGGTCAGGTAGCCGAATTCTTCGCTGAACGCGTAGGTGACTTCCGATTCCAGCAGGTCATCAATGCGGTTGATGGTATCCCAGCATTCATCGAGCGAGAAACCGCTCCGCAGTACCTGGAGCCGCAGGTGGTCTTCCTCGTTGACCATGATGCCGATATTTTCTTCGTTATCCAGTCCGACCCCCCGAGGTCCTGAGCGTTCGGCATGCTCACGGCTGATCAGCTGACGCTCGACGATGAACTGGCGATCCAGGTTCGAGAGCTGATTGACGTTCAGGTAGGACAGTTTTTCCTGCATGGGCAGGGAAGTGATGATCGGACGCATCAGCTGTTCGATCTCACCCAGAGTGGATTCCGTACAGCGATTGATAAAGGGGAACTGAGCGAGGTTTCTCGCCAGGCGAATTCTGCTGGACATCACGATATCGGAGTCCGGGCCGATTCCTCTCAGCCATTCACCACTCGTGCGAGTGAATGCATCCAAATTCACCCTGATTCTCCTTTATTGAACAAACTTATATCAGACCCTGAGGCCGGAAATCCGGTTACTGGCCACAGGATAACTCGCGTGACTTTCACCCCCAAACGGTGTAGACTCGGGGACTGAATACCATACAGGTTCAGAGGCGGAAAACAAAGCCCCACCACCGAGTTCTGTCAGAAAGCCGATGAAGTACGGTCACACTGATTTATTCTATGCAATGAGTGCGTTGAATACCATTGCACTCTGGGGGGAATCCAAAACGGAAAGTGGAAACTCCAGTGTGCATCTATAAAACAGGTTACAGCCCGTGACTTTTTAGGGATTTTTGAGAACAGGGGCCTCGGACAGCTTGTCTCTGTAAACAGAAATGCTCATAAGAGAGTCCACCGCGCAAATATAGAGAAAACGGGGTGCCCGGCCATCCCATAGACACGGCGATTAAGAGAGTCCATGAAATACGTTCCCGATTTCGA
The DNA here is from genome assembly GCF_007748155.1 of Gimesia panareensis. Taxonomy (GTDB): domain Bacteria; phylum Planctomycetota; class Planctomycetia; order Planctomycetales; family Planctomycetaceae; genus Gimesia; species Gimesia panareensis. The sequence continues at coordinate 6,041,754 of NZ_CP037421.1, read as the reverse complement.
TACTTTTCAACAGCTTTCCGGTCAGGCAAACCTGGTTCCCGTCTATCGTCAGTTAACCGGCGATACCCTGACCCCGGTCAGTGCCTACCAGTTGCTGGAGAAAGGACCGTACTCGTTTCTGTTTGAAAGTGTCGTGGGCGGAGAACAGATCAGCCGTTACAGTTTTCTGGGAGCCAACCCGTTCCTGACCATCGACGCTTACCAGCAGCGGATGGTGATCGGGAAAGAGGGGCAGACCGAGGAGCGGACTGTTGAAGATCCGCTGCAGGAACTCGAACGCATTCTGGAACAGTATCAGGCTCCCGAGCTTCCGGGGCTCCCGCGGTTCTGTGGGGGCGCCGTTGGTTATGCCGGCTATGATGTCGTACGCTATTCCGAAAACCTGCCCAACGCACCAGAAGATGATCGCCAGCTCCCCGACCTCTCCTTTGCTCTGTACGATCACATGGTGGTGTTCGATCAGATCAACAAAACGGTGCTGGTCGTAGCACACGCCCATATCACGCCTGGCATGAGTGAAACAGATCTCCAAGCCGCCTACCAGGATGCCTGCGAGAAGATCGATCACACATGCGAACGTTTTCAGACCGGCGACCCTGCAGTGCTCCGGATGGCCGACATTAGTGTCGACACCCATGCAGAGCCGAATTTACAGTGGACGTCTAATTTCTCTCAGCAGGATTTTGAAGCCGCTGTGGAGTCATGTAAAGAATACATCGTGGCCGGCGATATCTTTCAGGTGGTCTTGAGCCAGCGACTGAAGCTGGAGACTTCAGCGACGCCGCTGGATATTTATCGCAGTTTGCGCGTCGTCAATCCCAGTCCGTTCATGTTCCTGTTGAAGACCCCCGAGGTCGATCTTGTCGGCAGCTCACCGGAGATCATGGTCCGCGTCGAGGATGGACTCACAACAATTCGTCCGCTGGCCGGCACCCGCAAGCGTGGGAAAACCGAAGCCGAAGACAAGCGGCTGGCAGAAGAACTGCTGGCCGACCCCAAAGAACGGGCAGAGCATGTGATGCTGATTGATCTGGCCCGCAACGACGTCGGCCGGGTGAGTGAGTTCGGTTCGGTCGAGCTGTCAGATGTGATGGTCGTGGAACGCTACAGCCATGTGATGCACATTACTTCCAATGTGACAGGCAAACTGACAGAGGGGCGGACCGCACTGGATGCCCTGCGGGCTGGTTTGCCGGCGGGTACGGTTTCCGGTGCCCCCAAAGTGCGGGCCATGGAAATCATTGATGAATTTGAACCACACCGGCGGGGTCCGTATGCGGGAGCCGTCGGATATCTCGATTTTACCGGGAATATGGATACGTGTATTGCATTGCGTACGCTGGTCATGCAGGGATCTACGGCCTACGTTCAGGCCGGCGCCGGGATCGTTGCCGACAGTGTACCCGAGACGGAGTACTATGAAACATTGAACAAGGCAAAGGGGTTGCTCAAAGCGATTGAGGTTGCTGAACAACAACTGAAATAATTCAGGTGAGAGTTCATACCGTTTGAATTCTTCCGGCTCTGAGAAGTTGTTTCGACATCACCCCCACTGTCGATAACAAAGGTGAAGCAGGAGTACGATGGAATCTCAACAGGAGAAAAGCGCTCTCGATCCATCCGTTGGTTCTGAGATAGAGGAAGCCATTAACGCCCCGACCAATTTTGGGGGGATTCTCAAACGCCTGGGGCCAGGTCTGATCATTGCCGGCAGTATTGTCGGTTCCGGAGAACTGATTGCCACCACCAAGACCGGGGCACAGGCCGGGATTGCCCTGTTGTGGTTGATCATTGTCGGCTGTCTGATCAAGGTCTTTGTCCAGATCGAACTGGGCCGCTATTCAATTTCCCGTGGCGAGACCACGCTGCAGGCCCTGAATCACGTGCCGGGCCCGCGGTTCGGCGTGCTGAAGAATCCCAACCAGCAGGCGCCCAACTGGATTCTCTGGTTCTGGCTGATTATGAGTCTGTGCACGATCGGGCAACTGGGAGGCATCGTCGGCGGTGTCGGCCAGGCTCTGGCACTCACCGTTCCCATCAAGGGGGATTACCGTCAGGCGATTCAATATCCCTCCGAAAAAGAGTTCGTCCATTACCTCGAAGTAGAAGAGGAACTCAAGAGCGAGGAAGGCTCCCTGGCAAGCCTGTCGCCTGAGGAGCGGGAAAGATATCTCCGTGGTCATGCCAAGCTGAAACAGCGGATCGAAGCACTTCAGGAAGAAGGGCAGATGATCCTGCAGAAAATTCGAAACGAGGAATCGCTGACAGACGAAAATGGCACCTCGCTGCTTGAGCCCCAGACCTGGGACGATAAGATCTGGGCGGGAGTGATTGCGGTGATGACCGCCTTTTTGCTGTATTTCGGTCGCTACAACCTGATTGAACATCTCTCAACGATTCTGGTGGTCTCCTTTACCTTTGTCACGATCGGGAATGTCTTCTCCCTGCAGACTTCTGACATCTGGAGTATTTCGGGTGCAGAAATCATGCGCGGACTTTCCTTTGGAATTCCCGAAGCCACGGGGGGCATGAATCCGTTAATTACCGCTCTGGCTGCCTTTGGAATTATTGGCGTCGGTGCGACCGAACTGATTGCCTATCCCTACTGGTGCCTGGAAAAAGGCTATGCCCGGTTTACCGGACCACACTCCGAAGATGACAGTTGGGCGCAGCGCGCGAAAGGCTGGATGCGGGTCATGAAAATTGACGCATTTGCTTCGATGTGCATCTACACCTTCGCCACCCTGGCGTTTTACCTGATGGGCGTCGCGGTACTGCACAAGGAAGGGCTGGATCCGGATGGCATGCGGATGGTGAGCACCCTGGCGGAAGCCTATGTGCCCGTCTTCGGAGCCTACGCCAAATGGCTCTTCCTGGCGGGAGCAATCGCGGTACTCTATTCGACGTTTCTGGTTGCCAATGCAGCGAATGCACGCATTTTCTCAGACGGGCTGCGTTTCTTTGGAATCGTTGATGAGCGCAAGCCGGAGGCACTGCGAAACTGGATCAAGGCAATGTCCTTCATCCTGCCCCTGCTCTGCCTGGCGGTCTTTTTGACCGGTGCCAATCCTGTCAGACTGGTGCTGATCGCAGGGACCATGCAGGCCATCATGCTCCCCATGCTGGGGATTGCTGCGATTTATCTGCGGTATACCCGTATCGACTCCAGATTGACGCCAGGCAAGCTCTGGGACCTGATGCTGTTCCTCTCCTGCCTGGGGCTGCTGCTGGCGGGAGGTTTTGGAGTTTATAAACAGCTGTTTGCCTGACAGGTCCAGTTGGTAAATGCAGAGACTCAATTGCGCTTCCGGATCCGGTTTGTGATGTGAATCAAAAACGGGTTCCGTTATAATCAGGGATGATTCAAGCCGGTGATTCAATTTGTGAGCATGGTCTTTCAACACACAGAAGTAAGTGCTTTTTTCTGAATTATCGGGGATTTTGAAAATAGTGTCGAATTAGTGAGAAAGGATGCAGGTTAGATGAGTGATGAGACAACGATTTTCAAGAAAATCATCGATCGGGAAATCCCGGCTGAGATTATCTACGAAGACGAATTGTGTCTGGCATTCAAGGATGTGAATCCACAGGCTCCGGTGCACGTGCTGGTCATCCCTAAAAAGGAGATCCAGTCGATTTCCCATCTGGAGTCTGAAGATCAGGAGTTGGCCGGCCATCTGTTTCTTACCGTAGGAAAGCTGGCAAAAATGCTGGGGCTGGAGGCGGGGTATCGTACAATCGTTAATACCGGCAAAGCCGGGGGGCAGACGGTAGACCATCTGCATTTACATCTGCTTGGCGGTCGCTCAATGCAATGGCCACCCGGATAACCGGACTCGGTTTCAGTTGGAATACAATGGTGGCCGGAAACAGATTGCGAACCCGGGCGTCTGTCAGTCATAATAAAACCAACGACAATACATCATCTGAGCAGGGGAAGAGATCGTGTTCAACTCAAAAAACTATCGCATCGTACCGCTTCTGTTTATGACCAGTTTCCTGGCAGTCACTGCTTCGGCACATACCGTTTTCGCGCAAGGCTCTTCTAAAAAGGGCAACGTGAAGCAACTCAACATTCAGGCAGACAAGCTGCGCGACTCTTTCATCCGTCAGTCAGCAGATATCGCGCGTAAGTATTCAGATGCCGGTGACTACGAGAGTTCCAAGCAGATGCTGGAATCCATTCTGAGTATCAAAAAAGATGTGCCGGGCGTCAAAGCGATGATCAAGCAACTCGACGAAAAGATGCTCTCCTCGAATTCCTCCGATTTTGAAATCGACGCTTCCCGCAACTGGAGTGGTCCTGCCGGCCTGGTCGCGAAAGGCAAGACGATCCGCATTCAGGCGACCGGAACCTATGATCTGATTACCGACATCAAAACCAGTGTCGAAGGTCTGCCAGAGAAAAACCCGATGAAAGAGTTGGCTGCGGGAGTTCCTGTCGGGGCGCTGATGGGGGTCGTGATCACGCAGGAAAAAGGGAAACCCAAAATGGGCAAACCCTTCAAGATCGGTGAGAAAGCGGAATATACGCCGAAAGATGATGGCGTCCTGATGGTCGGCTTGAATCTGCCTCCCGGACATCAATCCAAAGGGAAGGTCAAAGTCCGGATCAGCGGCTACTTCAGACGCAGTTCTAATTGAGGCAACGAGTGAGAGCCGATTTACTGTTTGCTTTTGCGGGCATGCATTTCGGCGCGAATCTCCCGCCGCAACAGGTCGGTCATCTGGCTCCGCTCCTGCAGCAGGGGAGCTGTCTGGGCGATGACCCGACGCATGTCAGAAATAATACCATTCTCCAGCTCTTCAGTGGTGATACCATCGCAGGCATTCACGCAAGCCACGACCCGGCGGACCAGCTCCTGATTCTCAGGAGTGTCTTCCCCCAGGATTTCTCCTTCACTTGAGATTACAAAATGCGGAGGTTGAATGGATTGACGCTCTCCAGTCATTCGCCGATTACTCCAGTTGCTTCAAGGCCCGTATTCGAATCTACTGACCTTTTGTGCGGTTTTGGGGATAAATTGAGACCAGATTACCTGTGGTCAAAAAATAGTTGATATCTGATCTATCGGCGAATGAGGAAGCCCAGATTCAATATCTCTAATGGTTCATTAAAAAATCAAACCTGTTTCTGGGGGCTTTAACTCAAAATTTAAGATGATGGTTTAGTTAGGTAAAATGGGTGGTTTTGTGTCTGGCTGAATTACTCCAATACGATCAGCAGATCTCCCGATTCGACCTGTGTTCCAGGTTCCACCAGAATCTCTTTGACCACCCCGTCCTGCTCAGAAATGACGCTGGTTTGCATCTTCATCGCTTCCAGCATCAGCAATTGATCGCCGGCTTTGACTTTGCTGCCGACCTTGATTGTCAGCGAAACCACAACACCGGGCATCACCGCTCCGATTTGTTTCTGGTCTGAAGAATCGGCTTTGCGTCGTGAATCGTCCTGTGGCTTCAATGCTTTATCGACAATCACCACTTCGCGGGGCTGACCGTTCAGTTCAAAGAACACGGTTCTGCAGCCATCTGTCTGTGGCTTACCGACGGCCAGGAATTTGATGATCAGCGTCTTACCAGGGGCAATATCAACAGCGATTTCTTCTTCCGGTTCCAGTCCGTTAAAGAAGGCGTAGGTCGGCAAGCCACTCGTATCGTAATACGCTTTCTGGTGCGCGGCGAAATCTTCGAAGACCTTCGGGTACAAGAGGTAGGAAACGACTTCCTGATCGTTGGGCGTCCTGCCAATCATCTGCTGAACTGTATTCGCAGCGTCTTCAAAATCGGCCGGAGGCAAAATGCTTCCCGGACGTTCTGTCAGGGGTTCTTCACCACGCAGGATCCGTTTCTGGACGGCTTCGGGGAATCCACCCGGTGTCTGACCCATGCGGCCACTCACCAGATCCAATACCGATTCGGGGAATGCCAGATCCCGGTCACTATTCACGACATCATCGCAGGTCAGATCATTGGCGACCAGGAACAGTGCCATGTCACCGACGGCTTTGGAGGTCGGCGTCACTTTGACGATATCACCCAGCAGTTGATTGACTTCGGCATACACATGGCAGACTTCGGACCAGCGGTCACCCAGTCCCAGTGACTGGGCCTGCTGTAACAGGTTCGTATACTGACCGCCGGGCATCTGGTGATCGTACAGATTCGCACCAGCCGGCAGCACAGGACTTTCAAACGCTGTGTAGTAGTTTCGCACCGCACGCCAGTATTCGGAAATCTCATCCAGATGTTCCACGTTGACTGTTGGCTGATGCTCTTCGAACCGTTGAGACTCAATCACGGTTGTGAGGTTGGGTTGTGAAGTACCACCTGACATGGAGGGGACCGCACCGTCGGCAATGTCCAGTCCCACTTCGGCTGCTTTCAAAATCGATGCTGCCTGCCCGCCGATGGTATCGTGCGTATGGAAGTGAATCGGAATGCCGATTTCCTGCTTCAAAGTTTTTACGAGCAGCTCGGCTGCATACGGTTTGCACAGACCAGCCATGTCTTTAATAGCCAGAATGTGGGCACCCATCTTCTCCAGTTCCTTGGCCATCTTCACGTAATACTTCAGATCGTATTTCGATTTAGACGGATCCAGAATATCGCCGGTATAACAGATACTCGCTTCGCAGATGGCGCCGCTCTTCTGAACTTCCTCCATCGCGACCTTCATGTTGGGAACCCAGTTCAGTGCGTCAAAGACGCGGAACACATCAATGCCGGCAGCGGCAGCTTCTTTGACGAAGGCTTTCACCACGTTGTCCGGATAGTTGGTGTATCCCACGGCACTGGAGGCACGGATCAGCATCTGGAACAGAATATTGGGCACCCGTTCCCTCATATCAGCCAGACGCTGCCACGGCGATTCTTTCAGGAATCGCATCGAGGTATCGAACGTCGCTCCTCCCCACATTTCCAGGGAGAACAGCTGCGGGCAGTTGTGAGCATACACTTCCGCGATCTGCAGCATGTCGTGTGTCCGGAAGCGGGTCGCATACAACGATTGATGAGCATCCCGGAATGAGGTGTCGGTCAGCAGCAGCTCTTTCTGATCCAGAATCCATTTGCTGAACTTTTCAGAGCCGAGCTCCAGCAGTTTCTGTCGCATGCCATCCGGCGGATCGATCTGCTTTTTGTTGTATGTGGGCACGGGAGCCGGGGTGCGTCGCACTGCTTTGGCCCGGTCTTTCACCAGTGGATTCCCGTTGACGATTGTCTCTGACAGGTAGGTCAGCAGCTTGGTAGCCCGGTCGTGTCGTTTGGGGAACTTGAACAGTTCCGGCGTTTCGTCAATAAAGCGGGTGATGCACTCCCCTTTGATGAACGTCGGGTGCGTCACCAACTTCAACAGGAAGGGGATGTTCGTCTTCACGCCCCGGATCCGGAATTCCTGCAAACAACGCTCCGTACGGGCCGAGGCATCTTTGAACGTTCGTGCCCAGGTGGTGACCTTCACCAGCAGTGAGTCGTAGTACGGGAAGACCATCGCTCCGGAAAACGCCGTTCCCGCATCCAGCCGCACGCCCATGCCGCTCGCGGAACGGTAGTGTGCCACGCGACCGTAATCGGGCATGAAGTTATTCGTGGGATCTTCGGTCGTCACCCGGCACTGCAGAGCGAAACCGTGAGTTTTGATTTCTTCCTGCGAATTGATCCCGATTCCGGGGTCGGAGAGCGACGCTCCCTGTGCCAGCAGGATCTGCGATTTGACCACATCCACGCCGGTCACCTGTTCGGTCACCGTATGTTCGACCTGAATACGCGGGTTGACTTCGATAAAGTAGAACTGATTCGTATCGTCATCCAGCAGGAATTCGACGGTCCCCGCTGATTCGTAATTCACACTCTGACCAATTTTCAGGGCAGCGTTACAGAGCGCTTCCCGGACTGCCGGATCGAGATTGGGAGCCGGTGCGATTTCCACCACTTTCTGGTGACGACGCTGTACCGAACAGTCACGCTCGTAGAGATGAACCAGGCCGCCATGCTTGTCGCCCAGCAACTGGACTTCAATGTGCCGTGCCCGGGAAATGAACTTTTCGACAAATACATCCGGGCTGCCGAAAGCGGACAGCGATTCACTCCGGGCCTGTTCATAAGCGGCGTCGAATTCTTTCTCAGTCTGCACGACTCGCATTCCGCGGCCACCACCTCCGTGGGCCGCCTTCAGAATGATCGGGAAACCGATGCTCTGTGCTGTTTTGAGACCTTCTGCGGTGTCGGTAATCGCTTCCCCACTCCCCCCGAGGACTGGAACGCCCGCCTGTTCGGCGATCTTACGGGCAGAAATTTTGTCACCCAGGGATTTCAGAGTCTCGACCTGCGGACCGACGAAGATGATCCCGGCGTCTTTACAGGCCTGAGCAAATTCCGCGTTTTCGGAAAGGAATCCGTAACCCGGGTGAATCGCATCGATTTTCTTCTGTTTGGCCAGCGTAATGATGGCATCGATATCCAGGTACGATTTCACAGGATGCCCCGGCTTACCGATCTGATAGGCTTCGTCGGCTTTGGTCCGGTGCAGCGCATAGCGATCTTCATGGGTATAGATGCCGACCGTGCGGATCCCCAGTTCGTGCGTACTGCGGAAAATCCGAATCGCAATTTCACTTCGGTTGGCAACGAGCAGCTTTTTGATTTTACCCTCAGACATGAGCGTTCCTGGTTCTTTGTATACTTTATGTTTGATGGTCTGGTTCGATTGCGGCCTGCGGTGCGTTCCGCGCCCAGACCAGCGGTCCCTAGGGTACCTGCCTGCGCCCGGAAACTCAATGCACTAACCCGGTTTGGTTGTGCTGAATGCTGGTGATACGATCACAGTCGTAACGGTGGCAGGAATTTTACTAACTTCCCTGCGTAGACAGCCTTGGATTGATTCATCTTGACCTGTTTTCCCTCTCCGAGTAGTGTTCACGCCAATCTGACCCGTTCTATTGCGACGGCGCCGTTTTTCAAGGGCGCGATCCGGTAGAAATTCTCAAAAGGCAGGCCAATAGCAGTGGTGATTCAAATGGGACAAAAGCAGTGCGATCTCTGTGCAGGAACCGAATTCGAGCAAATTGGAACACGGGACCGGCATCACCAGCCGCTGGAGACCGTCATCTGCAAGACCTGCGGCCTGGTGGCCCATGGTCAGATCCCCAGCGACGAAGAACTCGCCCGCTATTATGCCACCGAGTATCGTCAGAGTTATCACGGCGAAATGACTCCTTCCGACCGCCGTGTGATGCGGGCCTGGAAAAACGGTGAACGAATTTTCGGTCAACTGCAGCCGCACATTGAACCCGATATGGAAGTCTTCGAAGGCGGAGCCGGCATCGGTTGTACTGTCAAAGTCTTCGAACTCAACGGCCATGCCTCACGGGGAATTGAACCGGGGGAAGGATTCCAGAACTATTCCCAGCAACAGTTGCTGACGAATGTCGTCCGCGGAGACCTGTTCGAACAGCCCCGCGACAAGAGCCATGAGCTCATCCTGCTCGTGCATGTGATCGAACATTTCAACTCGCCCCGCAAGGCCCTCGAATACATTCGCGGCATGCTCTCCGATGACGGACTGTTCTACGTCGAATGTCCGAACATCGCAGCCCCCTTTGCCCGTCGCAGCAAAATGTTCCACTACGCACACATTCACAACTTCACTCCTGCCAGCCTCAAGATGCTGGCAGAAAGCTGCGGCTTCAAACTGGAAGTGCAGTTCGGCTCTCAGGAAGACCCGAACCTGCAGATGCTCTTCTCCTGTAGCGATTCCACCGAACTCACCATCGACCCGGACAATTACCGGGAGACGATGCAGGTCATCAACGGGGCCACACCACTCCGCTACCATCTGCGGCCGTATTACTTCTCTTCACGAGCAACGAAGGTCGCCAGCTATCTGAAAGAGCATCTGACCGCAAAACAGTTCGTGGCCAATGCGATTCAGGAATGTCAAAAGTTCGCTGCGGAACAACAGGACGAAGCGCCTGAATCTCTGCGTTCAGCTGCCTGACATCAGGCAGACCGGCGTCTGGAAGAGCTACTCTGTCGTGTTACTAGTCTGTTTGAGTTCAGACGCTGCAGGATAAAGCCAGGGGGAGCCTGGGAGCCTTTGAATCCTTGTCAGCATTTTGTCTTCCAGCGGTGCAGGCAGTTCCGTGCAATTCCCTTCAGCATCCGTTTTCCAGGCCCGTGCTCCCTGGTCCTGATTCCACACCGCAAACGTATTGGCATCCAGCCAGCCGGCTTTCCAGCCTGAATTCCAGTCACCCCAATGCCGGCTTTGATCAAACCGGTCCTGCAGGCTCTGCTTCTTTTTTGTTTTGACGGGGCGATACTCTGTTTCGAACAGTGTTTCCAGTTCTGTCTCTTCTTTGAACAGACGGACTCGCAGTTGGAAGCCCGGCACTCCCTCCCGCTTTTCCCATTCGCGTCGGATGTGGTACCGGTAATCAGAGGAGCACACGATTCTAAACTTGTTTTCTCCCAGCAGACTGCAATAGAGCGTCTTGCCTTCTGCTGCGAATTGATCGAGGAGTTCCCTCAGCAGAACATAGTCATCCCAGGTGAAATCGGTTTCGTTCCACTTTTTCCCTTCAGGGCCAGGCCACGTTCGGTTGGTTTTGAAATCGTGCAGTATCACGACGTTTGTTTGATAGAGTATCGCGACCAGGTTTCCGTCATTCGAAGTGACTGCTTTGTATTCTAATTCCGGAATCCGTTCCGGTCCAACACCCCAGAAATCTCTTGCTTCAACAAGTACTTTTCCATCTTCGACAACATCGAAATAGAGATGCCCGGGAGGTTCATAAAACCATTCATATTCGGCATAGAGTGTAAGCGTTCTACCGTGAGGCAATTCAAAAGTCTGGAACGGATCATATGGCTGGTCCAGCAGGAAGCTTTTAGCAGCCGTATAAAAAATCATCACGATCGGGATGGAAACTCCGAGTAGAACAATCATCGCTAAACATCCAGCGACACATAAATAGGCCGCATAGAGCTTTTCCGGGACTTTTATTTTTATATCTCGGTTGAGATACCGGATGAGAGATATGAATGCCGACATGAGCCTGGTTTCAGAGATGAGATAAGAAAGAGAAGTGTCACCCTTTATCTTATCCTCAGATCAACTGCTTACCATGGGCGATTTCAAAATTCACAGCCGCCGATCCGATTTTCAGATTTAGCACTGGAATCGAAACTGTCAGGACTCAGCATCACACAGTTTCCTTTTCGTGTCTTTAGTGCCTTTCGTGGTTAAATCAAAATTCGTGGTTCAGTTCGCGGCCGGCTTAGGATTACTCCGAGGTGTAATCTTCGCTGACGGTCCCAGCGGGCGTTCTTCCTGATGCGGAAAGGCACGGATCGTGGTCACGATCTGTTTCTGCTGTTCGAATTCTTTCCCGCTCTCCAGTTTGACGGTCGTCTCCAGAAACCGGTCGATTTTCGATTCCAGCGGCAGCCCGGTTTCGCGGTCAATCAGACAGCTGCCGAATGACTTGCCTCCCCTGATAAACAGCTGCACCGATTTGCCATGCTGGTTGATCGGACTGCTGATCTTGGAAGCCGCGATGTCGCCCGCGATATTGATCCGGGCGATTTTGTCGTTCAGTTCCCGCAGCGTGTATTCTGTTTTGAGGACCATCGGAATCGGCTGCGTCAGCCGGCGTGTCTTCATCCAGCTTTCGCCTACACGGATAGCGCCCCCTTTGTGTTCTTTGTCGATGTTATAAGGCAGCAGGCCGATGCTGTCGTCAATGAAATTGGCCACGCCGTCATCCCCCGAAGTTTCGGAGATTTTCGCCAGCACCGTTTCCCGTTGACTGACGGGCGTGTTCTGCAGACAACGCTGCATAAACTGATCGAAGCCGACCAGCTCGATGATCTTGTTGTCCGGTCCAATCCAGAAAGAAAAACCGTTCTGCACCAGGCCCTGATAAGCCTGCACCTCGGGGGGAGCCGGCCCCGTCGATTGGTTCGAATCGAAGAAGACTTTTTCGCCGGCAATGTCATGTGAATATTTCACACCCGAATATTGCACCTTCAAACGTTTGCGCCCGTCCTCGTGAATTTCCTCAACCGTCAACGCCAGGATCAACTCCAGCTTGGATTTACTCTGCACAATCCCCGCCGCCGAGGCCTGCGACAACGTCTGCTCGACCGTTTTGATCATCGGGAAACGCTGGTTGACCGCCAGGTTCAGTTCCAGCACCTCCACCTTCTCTTCACGCAGGGAAACCGGAGTGGCTTCGACCGCCGGTTCCTGGGCCTCATCGGCGACGGCTTGCGGAGGCGCCTTATCCTCAATTTCTTCCGACGGAACACTCTGATGCTTGCTCCAGAACGACCAGCCCGTTCCGCCAAGAATCACAATTCCAATCATCCAGCTGATATAACGCTTGCCCTGCATGGCGACATTGTCCAGAATAGATAAAGAAAACTAATGAATGTGCTTTCTGATAGTATTTTGAGGCACAAAAGTTATCAGTAATATGGATTTAGTGAAAGACGAATTCAGCCGGGACTGCCCAGGCAGCACCCAGAGAGGGGACGAGGATGCGATCTGCGATTTTAGTCGGTTTAACAACACTGTTTACGCTCCCCCTCTCTTCGCTCGCTGTGGCCCAGTCCCAGCCGGAAACGCCCCGGCGACCGAATGTGGTCTTCCTGCTTGCCGACGATCAGCGACCCGATACCATCGCCGCGTTGGGAAATCCGGTCATCAAGACACCCAACCTGGATCAGCTCGTCAAACAGGGAACCAGTTTCACCCGGGCCATCTGTGCCAACCCGATCTGTACTCCCAGTCGAGCGGAAATCCTCACCGGTGTCGGCGGATTCCACAACGGCTCCATGGATTTCGGCAAACCCATCAAACCGGAACTCACCACCTGGTCCAAAGCGATGCACAACGCCGGCTACGATTCCTGGTACGTCGGGAAATGGCACAACGACGGAAAACCGGTCATTCGCGGCTACGATGAAACCCTGGGCCTGTTTACCGGCGGAGGTGGACGCTGGGCCGTACCCTCTTACGATGGCAATGGCGTCCTCGTCACCGGCTATCGCGGCTGGATCTTTCAGGACGACGAACGCCACTTCTTCCCGGAAAAGGGGGTCGGGCTGACTTCCAATATCAGCGAGCACTTCGCCGATGCCGCCATCGAATTCATCGACCGCAAACATGCAAAGCCGTTCTTCCTGCATGTCTGCTTCACCGCGCCCCACGATCCGCTGCTGATGCCCATCGGCTACGAACAATATTATAACCCCGACAAAATGCCGGTCCCCAAGAACTTCCTGCCCGAGCACCCCTTCGATCACGGCAACTTCGATGGCCGCGATGAAAAACTGCTCCCCTGGCCCCGGACGAAAAAGGTCGTGCAGAACGATCTCTCGCTCTATTACTCGGTCATTTCTCACCTGGACGCACAGGTCGGCCGCATTGTCGACGCGCTGAAGAAATCGGGGCAGTGGGACAACACCATTCTGATTTACTCCAGCGATCACGGTCTCGCCGTCGGCAGTCACGGCCTGCGAGGCAAACAGAATATGTACGAGCATACGATTAACGTTCCCCTGGTCATGGTCGGTCCCGGGATCCCCGCCAATCAGCGTTCCGCGGCCCAATGCTACCTCCGCGATCTCTATCCCACCAGCTGTGATCTGGCCGGCGTTCCCATCCCCAAAACAGTCGAAGGCAAGAGCCTCAAGCCTGTACTGCAGGGAGAAAAGGATGCTGTCTACGACGAAGTCTACGGCTACTTCCGCGACTTCCAGCGGATGATCCGCGACGATCGCTGGAAGCTGATCCTGTATCCACACATCGATCGTGTGCAGCTCTTCGATCTCAAAAACGATCCTCTGGAAATGCACGACCTCTCCCAGGATCCCTCGCATCAGCAGAAACGCGATGAACTGCTCAACCGCCTGAATGCCTGGCGGAAGTCGCAGCACGATAAGTCGCTGACATCGGCAAAATCCTCCTGAGTTTTCCGGTCTGCTGCTGCGAAACTGATTTTCGGGTGCTCTCATTCTGATGGCGCTTTGCTCTTCCGTGTCGATTTTACAAGAACCAGAGTGACGAGTTTCATTTCTGGTGAATTGTTCTAAGTCACTTGTGCTAAGTGTTTTGCGGTATCATTTTTGGTGCCCTCATTTCAAATCGTCATAATTGGCATATTTTACGCTCTCCCCTCATGTCGTTCACATCACAACGCGGGCTTTTACGATTTAGCCTCAAGGGGGAGAGAGTCATGATGATCCAGAAAAGAATTCGTAGCTTACGACGGCCATTTCAAGTCTTACTTTCACTGGCATTGGTGGGAGGCATCTGTAGTGCCCCGGTCTTCGCGGCCGACAAGTCATCGAAACGCAGTGACCGCAGCAGTTCCAGTCGCAGTAACAAAAGCAGTTCGCAGCGTTCAATCCGTTCACAAAGTTCTTCCAGTCATTCTCAGAGTTTCAGTCGCAAACAGAGCAGCCAGCCCAAATCGTCTCAGCGGAGCAAGTCGCACCGCACGACACCCCAATTCAAACAGAGTACCCCAAAGTCAACTCGCAATGTCTTTGATCGGGGTTCTCAGAAATCGAAACCTTCGTTTAAGGTCGCTCCGAAATCTAAGGTCACACCGAAGTCGTCGCGACCCGATTTCAAGATTCCCAGCTTCGGAAATCACGGCAGCTTCAAACTCGATACCAAAGACCTGAAGCCGCGTGTACCCGATCGCAAAATTCCGGATCGCAAGATCCCGAACAGAAAAGTTCCCAACCTGAAGATCCCGAACCGGAAAACTCCAGACCCTAAGGTTCCCGATCGGAGAGTACCGGACCTGAAGATTCCCAATCTGAAACCGGACCACGGAAAATTTGTTCCCAAACCAGGCAAGAACGTTGTCCGTCCCAGACCGGACCGACATGACAACAACGTGTTCAAACCGGGCAAGGATGTTTTCAAGCCCGGCAAAGGCAACCAGATTCCACCCGTCAAAGGGATTTCGCGTGACGACCTGTTCGGTAAGCCGGGTAAAAAACCGGGCAAGACCACCTATCCCGGTAAGATCGACCTCTCGAAACTCAAAGGCAAAGGGCATCAGTTCGATCACTTCAAACCATCGAAACAGTGGCTGGGCAAGAATGGTGTCCCGCTGAATAAAGATTTCTTCAAAGGCAAACAGATCAAGCCGATCAACGTCAACCTGGATAAACAACTGAAAGCCGGAAAACTGAATACGCTGATCCTCAGCAAGCAGAACAAGAACTGGCATCTGAAGAAGCAGTTTGAACTCCACAAAAAAGGTGATGTCGCCCGTCAGTTGAAACTGAATCAGAATCTGCTCAAGCACGGCGGCTGGCGGAACCGCAGTCTGTTCGGCAAGATGAACAATTCCTTCACCAAAACACACTTCGGCTTCTTCTACGCCGGTTCCGGGATCTACCCCAGCTACTGCTGGAGCCCGCACTGGTCTGCCTGGGTGGACTGGTGCTGGTGGGACTGGTGTCACCCGATCTGCGATCCCCGTCCTCTGTTCTGTCGTCCGATCATCTGTGATCCCTGTGGTCCCTGGGTCTGGTACGATTGCCCGGTCTGGCAACCACTGCCCGTCGTCACCTGTGGTACCTGGGTTGACGTCGACCCCATCGTGATTGACGCTGGCCTGGACCTGCAGATGCTGGCCGTCCGCTTTGTGGACTCCGGTCACCCGGAACAGGAACTGGGACCCCGTTACCGCGTCTGGTTCCGCAACAACAGCGACGTCGATATCAACGCTCCCTTCAACGTCATGCTGCTGGCCTCCAACTCGCGTGATGCAGTCGCCGGCGTTCCTGAAGCAGGATCGCGAGTCGATAACATCGCCGCTGGTCAGATTCAGTCTGTCGACATCCGCCTGCCTTTCGCAGCCAGCACGATGTCCACCGATGCAGAAGGCAACCAGGTTCCTTTCGAACAGCTGCACGTGTTGATCGATTCGCACCGTGAAATTCCCGAAGCCTTCGAGGAAAACAACGGTGTCGTGCTGCCACGCGTTGATGTTCTGCCCGTTGATCCCGCCCTGTTCTCTGCTGACACCGATGTCGTCATGAGCGGAGCCATGATCAATCTGGCCGGCGAAGGACTGGGACCGGAACCCGGTAAAGTGCTGATCTCGATGAACGGGATGAACTTCGAAGCCGAGATCTATGGCTGGTACGACCTGGGCGTTCGCATCCAGGTCCCGGATCTGCCTCTCGTCGATGCTGCCGAAGCCACATTGGTCGTGGTACGGGGCGACGAAGCGGTTTCCAATCCCATCGATCTGGTGATTGCTCCACAGACGGCTGCACTCACCGCTGAGTAACGGAAGTGTGCGGGGGCTGGCTTGGAGCCAACCCCAGTTCCGATCGGGGAACAGGTCTCGTGCCTGTTCCCCTTTTTTTGTGCGCCACGCCGGATCGTTTCTCACCGTTCTCCCCATTTTCCACCTGCCTCCCTTCTGCATCTCAATCCGCTTTCCGATTTTCAGTTCGCATCTGTCTCTGAAACTGAAAAGATTGGACTTGATCGGCAGCTTCCGAATCGTATTCTGTTTCAAATCTGGCTCGCGCGCGAGGGTGTTGTGCTGAACCGGAACACGCAGTACGTGTGACTCAGGAACACCTGAATCAACGTCGATTTTCACTGGCTGTCTACGGAAACAAGCCGCACACGTTCGCAAAGTTCGCCCCTCTCTGTTCAGGGCAAATCGGGACACAAACCGGCCAGAAAGGGACAAAATCCGGGACAAATCAGGACAAAAACCGGTCACATCGGGACAAAATTTTGTCTTGACCCCCACACGCCATTCAGCAAAATCTGAATAATCAGTTGACGCGTGCAGGGGCCACTGTCGACTCGCCCGACAGTGACCGAACCAGGATACAAAACCAGGAATGAATTCCATAATCCTCTCACATTTCATGTCAAGTAACGTAGGGGCAGAGCCTGTGTGCCTGCCCGCCTGACGAGGTACGAGCCAGTCTTGATTGCGATGGCAATTCATAAGCGACTTTCCAGTGAGCGGCACGGAGTCGGGTGCCATCCATGAGGAAGCTTCTGTCAAGACCGTAGTGAGAAGAACGCGGAATTATCCAACCATCCATCCGGCA
>NZ_CP037421.1:5367436-5393406 GCF_007748155.1 Gimesia panareensis | reverse complement strand
AGTTTGCCTCCTGATCTGAATTCACTGGAATTTCATTGTGAAAATAAAAACCTTGCGTATAGTATGAGGGAGTAAACTATCTCATATGCAAGTTCGAGTTGCGGGCACTTCATCGGAACTGTAATTCAACTCCAGTTCAGCGAACTTGCCTGGAGAGATTGACAAAACAAAATCATCTCAGGGAGAATCCGCCATGAAACAACTCTACCACTGGGGATCAATGGCTTTATTGATCTGTGCTACGCTGGTGACTCAAGCTTTTGCCCAGCAGGACGGTAAAAAGCCGAATATTCTGGTCATTTTCGGAGACGACATCGGGCAGACCAATGTCTCTGCCTACACGATGGGGCTGGTGGGCTATCGCACGCCCAACATCGATCGGATCGCCCGGGAAGGGGTGATCTTTACCGACTATTATGCGGAGCAGAGTTGTACCGCAGGACGCTCGACGTTCATTACCGGGCAGTGCAGTTACCGCACCGGCCTGTCGAAAGTGGGGCTGCCGGGAGCAGATCTGGGATTACAACCCGAAGATCCGACCCTGGCGGAACTGCTGAAACCGCTGGGCTATGCGACCGGTCAGTTCGGGAAAAACCACTTGGGGGACAAGGATGAATTCCTGCCGACGAATCATGGATTCGATGAGTTCCTGGGAAATCTGTATCACCTGAATGCGGAAGAAGAACCCGAAAACCGCAATTATCCGCGGGATCCTGAATTCCGCAAGAAATTTGGTCCGCGGGGTGTGATCAAATCCAGTGCGGACGGCAAGATCGAGGATACCGGCCCACTGACGAAAAAGCGGATGGAGACGGTGGATGAAGAGACTTCCAGTGCTGCCATTGATTTTATCGAACGTCAGGTTAAAGCAGAAAAGCCCTTCTTCTGCTGGTGGAACTCAACCCGCATGCATTTCCGAACCCACGTTAAAGAAGAACATCGCGACCAGCCGGGCCTGACCGCCCGCACCGAATATGCAGACGGAATGATCGAGCACGATAACCAGGTGGGTACGCTGCTCAAGAAACTGGACGAACTGGGGATCGCGGACAATACGATCGTGATCTACACGACCGACAACGGGCCGCATAAGAACTCCTGGCCCGATGCCGGACTGAGCCCCTTCCGTAACGAGAAGAACTCCAACTGGGAAGGTGCCTTCCGGGTACCTTGCGTGATGCGCTGGCCGGGCAAAATCAAGGCTGGTTCTGTTTCTAACGAGATCGTCAGCGGGATGGACTGGCTGCCGACTCTGATGGCGGCTGCCGGTGACAGCAATATCAAAGAGGAACTGCTGAAAGGACATCGCGCGGGGAATAAGACTTACAAGGTCCACCTGGACGGGTACAATATCCTGCCATACCTGACCGGAAAAGTAAAAAAATCGCCTCGCAAATCGTTCTTCTACTTTAACGATGACAGCCAGCTGGTAGGGCTGCGGTTCGAGAACTGGAAACTGGTCTTTCTGGAACAGCGTGCCCGGGGAACGCTTCTGGTCTGGGCAGAGCCGTTCACGCCGCTGCGTCTGCCTTTGATGTTCGATTTGCGGGCCGATCCGTACGAGCAGGCCAATATCACCTCGAATACATATTTTGACTGGTTGCTCGACCATGCCTTCCTGCTGGTCCCCGCTCAGCAATATGCGGGCAATTTCCTGGAAACTTTCAAAGAGTTTCCTCCACGTCAGAAGCCGGCTTCCTTCAACCTGGATGAAGTGGCCAAAAAACTGCAGGAGGGGACCGGCGGAGCTCAATAAGCTCGCGTTTCCAACTGAGGAGTTTATAATCAAAGCGGGGCGACCGCATGGATCGTCCCGCTTTGTTTTCTTTGCAAGCAGGTAGCGTCAGGGATGCTGCCGGACTCTGATTAAAGGAACGTGCATGAATCCGCGTGAATCGATTCTGCAGATCTCGGAATCTATGAATGCCGCCATTCTGGGGCAAGAAGCTGTGGTGGAACGGCTGCTGATCGCCCTCCTGGCGGACGGGCATGTGTTACTGGAAGGGTTGCCTGGTACGGCGAAAACGCGGTCGATTAAAACGCTGTCGAGTCTCATCGAAAGCCAGTTCAGTCGTGTGCAGTTTACTCCCGACCTGCTGCCTTCGGATGTGACGGGCTCGGAAATCTATCGCGAGCAGAATGCGACGTTTGAATTTCAGCAGGGACCGGTGTTCGGGAACCTGATTCTGGCGGATGAAATCAACCGCGCTCCAGCGAAGGTGCAGTCTTCATTACTGGAAGCGATGGAAGAACGTCAGGTCACCGTGGCTGGCAAGACGCATCGACTGCCGAACCTGTTTCTGGTACTGGCGACCCAGAACCCGATCGAACAGGAAGGGACTTACCCGCTGCCGGAAGCACAGATGGACCGGTTCCTGCTCTACGTGAATGTGGATTATCCCGTCGGGGAGAATGAACTGGCGATCATGCGACTGGTACGTCAGGAAAAAGCGGCGGCGGTCAAAAAGTTACCGGTTCCCATTTCGCAGGACATGATCTTCGAGGCGCGGAAGCAGGTTTTTGAGATCCATGTGGCGGAAGCCGCGGAGCAGTATATGGTCGATCTGGTGCTGGCCACGCGGAACCCGGAGCGAACGGGGGGGAAGCTGGCCAACTGGATTCGGCTGGGGGCCAGTCCGCGAGGAACGATCGCCCTGGATGCCGCCGCGCGGGCACATGCCTGGCTGAACAACCAGGACTTTGTCTCGCCGGACAACATTCGCGCGGTCGCACCGGCGTGCCTGGCACATCGGGTGCATCTGAGTTACGAAGCCGAGGCGGAGGGGGTCTCCCGTACTGATGTGATTGAAGAACTTCTGAAAACGGTCGTTGCCGTCTGAGGTCCGCCGATGAGTGCATCTGTCTCGATTACACTCGAAGAACTGATTCTGATGAAGGCCGAAGCGCGCGGATTTTCTCTGCTGCCGCGGCAGCCGGTCACTTCGCTGCTGGCGGGGCGGCATGCTTCGCGTCTGCGGGGGCGGGGTCTGACGTTTGAGGAGCTGCGGCACTATCACGAGGGAGACGACGTCCGTTCGATCGACTGGCGGGCGACGGCGCGGCTGCGTTCGCCGCACGTGCGGGTCTTCAGTGAAGAGCGGGAACGCCCGGTCCTGTTGGTGGTGGATCAGCGGTTACCCATGTTTTTCGGATCGCGGCGGGCGATGAAATCGGTCGTGGCGGCCGAACTGGCAGCCCTGGGGGCATGGCGTTCACTCGAAGTGGGCGACCGCGTCGGGGGGCTGGTGTTTAACGAAAGTGAAGTCGTGGAGATCCGGCCGCACCGCAGCCGGACGCGTGTGTTGCGGCTGTTTCATGAGATCGTCAACATGAACCAGCGACTGGCTTCCAATCAGCGTGCGGAGGGGAGCGTCACGATAAACGACGCTCTGGAGAAGGCCCTGCATCTGGCGACGCATGACTACCTGGTGGTCCTGATCAGTGACCTGGATGGTGCGGATGCTGAAACGCGCCGGCTTTCGACTTTGATTTCCGCCCGCAATGATATGCTGGTGGCCGCCGTTTATGATCCGCTGGGGGCAACGCTGTCCGGGGCTCCGGGCATGCTGGCCGCCGACCGGGGAGATCTGTGGGAAATTCCCAGTCACGCTGCTTTTACCGATCAGTTTCGTCAGGCCTTTCAGGAACGTGTAGATGAATGGCAGAAAATCTTTCGTAACCTGAAGGTGCCCGTGATGCCTGTTTCTACTTCACTGCCCGCGGGGCAACAGGTGCTTTCTCTGCTGGGACACAGGGCGCGACCCTCATGAAAAACGACGCAACCAGCCTGGACCGGATGCACGACATTGTGCTGCCGGATGCAATTCCCTGGTGGCCCCCCGCGCCCGGCTGGTATGTGGTGCTGGCGGCGCTGGGAGGGCTGGTGCTGTATCTGTCGTACCGGGGCTGGCGGCACTGGGAGGCGAATCGCTATCGTCGCCTGGCACTGCGGGAACTGGAACAGGCACATTCGATTTTAGAAGTGTCTGAACTGTTAAGACGGACGGCGCTGATGGTGGTGCCCCGCGCGGAAGTGGCAGCGCAGACCGGAGCCGCCTGGCCGACCTGGCTGGCGGCGCACGCACCTCTCGCGATGGACGAGCAGATTTCCCGGCAACTGACGGTGGGCGTTTACGATGGCTCAACGGGCGAGATTGAGGGACTGAAACAATATGCCGCCGGCTGGATTCGACAACATCGACTTCCCGAACTGCAGCAGAGGGAATCAAGATAAAACATGTTTGCCTTTGCTTATCCCTGGATCTTCGCTCTGTTGCCGGTGCCCTGGCTGGTGAGATATTTTCTCCCGGCCCGGGAATCGAGTGGGGTCGCGGTGCGGGTTCCCTTTGGTGAGCGACTGACGGCTGTGATGCGGAACCAGGCGCCTGTGGCAGCCGCCGTCAGGCAGTCCCGCCAACTGTTGCTGCCGGCGCTGATCTGGGGGCTGGTGCTGTGCGGGCTGGCACGTCCGCAATGGATTGAACCGCCTGTGGTGAAAGAGGAGCCGACCCGCGATCTGCTGCTGCTGGTCGATCTGTCGAGTTCGATGGACGAGAAGGATTTTGTCAATCCGGCCGGTAAGGCGATCACGCGGCTGGAAGCGGTGAAAGAGGTGCTGGGGGATTTCCTCGTTCGCCGGAAGGGGGACCGGGTGGGACTGGTGGTGTTTGGCTCCGCCCCGTATCTGCAGGCGCCTTTTTCAACCGACCTGTCGCTGGTGCGGACACTACTCGATGAATGCCAGGTGGGAATGGCGGGGCCACAGACCGCCTTTGGTGATGCGATCGGGCTGGGGGTGAACCTGTTTCAGGAAAGTAAGGTTCCCGCCAAAACCATGATTGCACTTACGGATGGAAACGATACCAAAAGCCAGGTTCCGCCTGTGGAGGCTGCCCGGATTGCTGCTCAGCGGGAGATCCGGATTCACACCGTAGCAATGGGAGATCCGACGACCGCCGGTGAAGACAAGCTGGACGCTGAGACTTTGAAAGAGGTCGCCCGGGTGGCCCACGGATCTTATTTCTTTGCCGGCGACCGGAAGCAGCTGGAGCAGATTTACGAGGAACTGGACCAGATCGAAACGCGCGAAGTGAAGACGATCAGCCATCGTCCACGTCGGGATCTGTACTATTATTTTCTGTTGGGAGTGCTGTTCCTTTCATTGCTGGAGAAGACGCTGGTTGTTTTTCATTCCCGCAAGGAGTCCACCTTGAAACAAGAGACAGCGGAAGTGCGGGTGAATCCGGCGAGCGGTCAACTGGAGGTGGTGTCATGATGGATGCCTTCAGTCAGTTTCATTTCATTCGACCGGGCTGGCTGTGGCTGCTGCCGCTGTTTGGTGGGCTGTGGTGGCTCTGGCGTCGGCAGACGACGCCACTACGAGGCTGGCGCGAACTGATCGCACCCGAACTGCTGCAGGCGATGACTGTGCGGAATACGACACGTCGGGATTATTCGGCCCTGCTGTTGCTCGCCGGTTGGCTGCTGGCGGTGATGGCGATTGCGGGGCCCACCTGGAAACAGGAACCGAATCCGTTTGCCGCCGATGCGGCGCCGTTGATGATTCTGCTGAAAGCGGACAAGAGCATGGATCAGCCGGATCCGCTGCCGTCAGCAATTGAACGGGCCCGATTGAAAGTGGACGACCTGGTTCGAATCCGCCAGGGACAACCGGTGGGGTTGATTGCTTACGCGGGGTCGGCGCATCTGGTGCTGCCTCCGACGCGGGATACATCGATTGTGGCCGAGATGGCGGCCCAGATCAGTTCGGTAATCATGCCTGAGCCGGGTGATCGGCTCGATCTGGCACTGGAGAAAGCGGATGAGATCCTGAAGGGGGGCGATGCGGGCGGAACGGTGCTGGTGATGGCAGACAGCGTGACAGACGATGCTGCCTCACTGGTGAAAGCGGGACAGAAAAGTGGTGCGTTTCCGATTCAGTTCCTGGCGCTGCGGAATGATCCTTCCCTGCAGCGGGCGGCTGAGGCGGTACAAGCTTCCCTGGTGGAACTGACGCCGGACGATGCTGACGTGATCGCGATCTCCAAAGCGGCCGAGCGGAAGTCGGTGGTCGGTGTGGCTGGCGAAGATCAGCGCTGGGAAGAAATGGGATACTGGCTGGTGCCTTTCCTGGCGGTGATCGTGGCAGCCGGATTTCGGCGCGAGAAACAGTTCAACGGCAGGGAGGTGCAATGAGAGTGTCCCTGGTGCTGATCGTTGCCTTATCGTGGACGAGCTGGTGGTTGACGCCGGACCAGCGGGGGCAGCGTCTGTTTCAAGACAAACAATATCAGCAGGCGGCTGAAATATTTACCGATCCCGAGTGGCAGGGGGCGGCCTGGTACCGGGCGGGAGAGTTCGAACAAGCGGCGCAGGCCTTTGCACGGGGGGCGAGTCCCGAGGCACGATTTAATGCGGGGAACGCCTGGATGCTGCTGGGGAAATATGAGCAGGCGATTGCGGAATACGAGCGGGCGTTGAAACTGCGTCCGGACTGGAAAGCGGCGGAGGAGAATCGTGCGCTGGCAGAAGCCCGGGCGAAACTGAGGGAAACCAAAGGGGGCGACCTGGGAGATCAGCAGGAAGGCGCCGACGAAGTGGTGTTCGATCTGCAGAAAGAACGCGGGGGGCAGGATACGCAAATTGCCGGGGAGCAGGCGGCATCGGACTCCACGGTCCAGGCGATCTGGTTGCGTCGGGTGCAGACGAACCCGGCAGACTTTCTGCGTTCCAAGTTTACGTATCAGTCTGCACAGCAACAAGAAGGAGCCCCGGAATGAGAGTGTTCTTTTGCCTGATACTGTTACTGATGAGCTCACTGACGCGGACGCTGGTTGCTGCAGAAGTGGAACCGGCGCGAATCCAGATCAAGGAGCAAATCTGGTGGGTGGGGCAGCAGGTCCCCTTTACAGTGCAGTTGCGGGCACCAGGTTCGTTTTCCGGGGCGGCGGTGTTTTCCCTGCCTGAGATTCCGCGGGTGGTGATAATTAAAACAGGGAGTCCGGTCGTGTCTTCCGAAGAGATCGAGGGCAAAACCTGGTTCGTGCAGACGCATGACTTCGCTCTGTTTTCGCAACAGAGTGGCACGGTGACGATCCCGGAGTTCACAGTGCGGTTCAGTCATAAAGATGGTTTTACCGGACCGGTGCACGATCAGAGTGCGCAGGTGCCCGCAGCCCAGGTGAAAATCGAGCGACCGTCGGGCAGTTCTGCCCAGGACTTTCTGGTCACGACAAACTCATTCAAACTAACGGAACGCTGGGATCCCCAACCAGGAACTGCCGCGCAGGGAGCCGTGTTTCATCGGACGATTACCCAGGAGGCGGATCAGGTGACCGGGATGGCACTGGTGCCTCCTCCTGAGGGTGTGCCTGCGGGGGTGCGGCTCTACCTGGGACAGCCGAGGGTGACTGACAAGACAGAGCGTGGCGATTTCATCGGAACGCGCGTGGATACATTGACCTATCAGTTGCAGGAAGCAGGGACCTGGACCTTGCCGGCGATTCGCTACCAGTGGTGGGACCCGGAGAAGAAAGCCTTCGGCTCACAGACATTGCCGGCGGTGACGTTCCAGGTCAAAGCCATGACGACGGCTGAGACGGAAGCCCCGGTTGTGCAGTCGAACAACATCGTATACGTCTGGGGAGCCGTAGTGTTGCTGGTGTTGGCATTGATATTCTGGCAGTGGGGACGGATCAGGGGACTGTCAGAGCGGCTCAAACAGAGGTGGCATCCGCCGGCGCGAGTGGCAGAGCGAAAGCTGCTGGCGGGTTGTCGTAAAAACGATGCGCGTGCTACGGAAGCGGCCTGGCAGGAGTGGCAGAACCGTCAGGGGACAGGGCTGGTGCTGAGTTCCGAGCTTCAGGCAGCATTGCAGGACTTGCAACGCTCTTTGTATGGTGCGTCGCCTGCGCGTGACTGGCAGGGTACAAAGCTCGCGCAGGCCTTTCGCGAGTTTCTGCACACGACACAGGGAGCAGAGACTGAGCGCAGGCGTGAATTGCCTGCGCTGAATCCGTAACCTCGTCGATTTCCTGCTTCACGAGCCATGCTCGGCTGCTGCCGGTTCGTTGAGTTCACTTTCCTGACCGTTGCCATGCTGCTGCGGGCGGCAGCGGCTGGCGAGGGTGCCGAGGATCGGGGAGATCAGTGCGGTCCAGCCGGTCTGATGGCTGGCACCGAGGCCGCGTCCCGTTTCCGCGTCGAAGTATTCATAGAACAGCACCAGGTCGCGCCAGTGGGGATCGTTGAGCAGCACGTCCGTGCGGGCGTAGCTGGGGCGATCGCCGGCTTCGTCGGAGAGAAAGAGCCGGGCGAGGCGTCTGCGAATTTCGTCGGCGACTTCCTGCAGGTCCATGTAGTTGCCCGAGCGGGTGGGGCATTCGACACGCAGTGTTTTGCCGTAGAATGTGTGATAGCGTTCGAGGGCTTCAATCAACAGGTAGTTGAGCGGAAACCAGATCGGTCCGCGCCAGTTGGAGTTGCCGCCGAACAGGCCACTGTCGGATTCGGCCGGCAGGTACTGGACCCGCAGCAACTCACCATTCAACTCGTATTCGAATGGATGCTCTTCGTGGAATTTGGAGAGGGAACGAATCCCGTAATCGGAGAGGAATTCGTCTTCGTCCAGCAGGTAACGCAAGAGCCGCAGCAGGCGTTCGCGGGTGGGAATCGCCAGCAGGCGATGTCCGCCGTTGGAGGTTTCGGAATCGCGTTCCATGTAGGTCATGAACCGCTGCAGGTCAGGGCGGCTCTTGAGGAACCATTCCATCCGTTTGCGGAACGCGGGGAGTTTTTCGATGGTGTGATCGAAGAGGACGTCGACGGTAAACAGGGGGATCAGCCCGACGATCGAACGGATTTTGAGCGGAATGCTGCGGCCGTCAAGGTGCAGGTGATCATAGTAGAAGCCGTCTTCTTCATCCCAGAGTCCGGTGCCGTCCAGCGAGTTCATCGCTTCGGCGATCGATACATAATGTTCGAAGAATTTGGAGGCCATGTCTTCGTAGGCGGGGTTGTCGTCGGCCAGTTCGAAGGCGATAGAGAGCATACTCGAACAGAAGAAGGCCATCCAGGCGGTGCCGTCGGCCTGCTCCAGGTGTCCGCCGGTGGGGAGCGGCTTGGAACGGTCGAAGATCCCGATGTTATCCAGGCCGAGGAAGCCGCCGCTGAAGACGTGCTTGCCGCGGATGTCTTTGCGGTTGACCCACCAGGTGAAGTTGAGCAGCAGTTTCTGGAAGACACGTTCCAGGAAGTTGCGATCGCGATCGCCGTTGGAGGCAGTCATCTGGTAGACGCGCCAGCAGGCCCAGGCGTGGACGGGCGGGTTGACGTCGCTGAAGTTCCATTCGTAGGCCGGCAGCTGTCCGTTGGGATGCATGTACCATTCGCGGAGGAACAGAATGGCCTGTTCTTTGGCGAAGTAGGGATCGATTTTGGAAAAGGGAATCAGGTGAAATGCGAGGTCCCAGGCCGCGTACCAGGGGTATTCCCATTTATCGGGCATGGAGATGATGTTGCGGTTGTAAAGGTGTCCCCAATCAGCATTGCGGGGGCTGGGCATGCCGGGCTGCCGGGGGGCCGGTTCTTTTTCTCCGTTGCCGGCATTTTCCAGCCAGCGGGGAATCACATAGTGATAAAACTGTTTGGTGCAGAGGAGACCGGCGTTGGCCTGCCGCATGATCTGTTCTTCATCTGAAGAGAGCCCCGGTGCGACCAGGGATCGCGCGAAACGGTCGGCTTCCTCGATGCGTTGTTCAAAGATTTCATCGAACCCGGCTCCAAATGGTTCGACCGGCAATTCGTCCACAGCGGACATCCGCAGGCGGAACTGGACGGATTCGCCGGCGGGAATGACGCACTGAAAGTGTGCGGCTGCCTTGGTCCCTTTAGGGCGCGGATTGACGACGCCCTCGACTCCTTCGACGACTGCCAGGTGAAAGGCGTCTTTGCAGGAGGGACGTCTGCTGTTGGGGTCTTCAAACCGCCAGGTGTTGGTTTCGTTTTCGGTAAACAGCCATTCGGGAAGTTCTCCGTCCGGGCCGACATCGCTATACAGCTGAAATTCGCCGAGGCTTTCGTGCTCTGCTTTCAGGCAGTTATCGGCGATCTGTTTCAGACCCGGTTTTTCGCTGGGTCGATCGAGGGTCGGTCCCCAGCTCCAGGTGTTGCGATACCACCAGGAGGGGAGGAAGTGCAGGGGGGCGTCTTCCGGTCCCCGGTTGAAAATGGTAATACGAATCAGAATGTCTTCGTCGGCCGCCTTGGCGTATTCCATCTGGACGTCGAAGTAGCGGCTTTCGTCGAAGATGCCGGTGTTGGTGAGTTCAAATTCCGGTTCCTGTCGTGAGCGGCGGGCATTTTCGGCGCGGAGCTCTGCGTAGGGGAACTCGCCTTGCGGGTATTTGTAGAGTGATTTCAAATACGAGTGCGACGGGGTCGAATCAAGGTAGTAATAGGCTTCTTTGACGTCTTCGCCGTGGTTGCCTTCCGGACCGGTCAGACCAAAGAGGCGTTCCTTGAGGATCGGGTCTTTCCCGTTCCAGAGCGCCAGGCCAAAGCAGAGGCGGCACTGACGGTCGCAGATGCCGAGCAGGCCGTCTTCGCCCCAGCGGTAGGTTCGCCAGGTAGCTTCTTCATGAGTGAAATTCAGCCAGGGATCGCCATCGGCGGTGCTTTCCCGCACGGTACCCCACTGTCGTTCGGCAAGGTAGGGGCCCCAGCGTTTCCAGTTCGCACCCGGTTCACGTTCCGCTTCAGAGACAAGGCGTTCCCATTCAACTTCAGACATAGACTCAATTAACTCTTTTCCACTCAGGCAGAGGCAGGCGTGCCTGATAATTTTGCAGGATGTGCGCAAGAACAATGCTTCCCTGCTTCAGAACAGGTGTTTCGGCACCAGTTACACACTGATCATAGACATGAAGCGAATTTTGTACCCATCTGAAGATCAATTTTCAGGGGATATTCCGACAGATATCAGTTCACTGGACAGGCCTGCATTCGCGTTGGGGATATTGAAATAAACCACATTCAGGGGAGGACAGGTAAGCTGCGCTCCACAGGACAATCGTAAATCGACTGCCGGGCGGGACTTTAACAGAACATTCCGGGGATGCAAAGAGGTGTCTGAACTGCGGACGATGGTGGTCTCAGAAGAGTTCAGTGAGGGGTTTTGATTTTTCCAGGAGGAAATAGAGCCGCCCCAGTTTGTCGTAGGCGGTCAGGTCGTGGATGCCCATCGCGTGGTAGACCGTGTGGGTGATGTCGGCGGGAGTGACCGGTTTTTCATGCGGAAATTCTCCACGCTTATCGCTGGCACCGTAGGTCTGTCCCCCCTGGATGCCGCCGCCTGCGAGAACGTCGGTGAGGCAGTGCGTCCAGTGATCGCGGCCCGCGCCGGTCTTGCCGCCGGAACGGGGATCGCCGATTTTGGGTTTGCGGCCCATTTCGCTGGTGACCAGAACCAGGGTGTCGTCGATCAGTCCACGGTCGGCCAGGTCTTCAATCAGTGCGGAATAGGCGCGGTCGAATTCGGGCAGCAGGTCTTCTTTGAGGCATTGGAAATTATTCCCGTGTGTGTCCCAGCTGCCGGCACTTTTGCATTTCTTACCGAGTTTGTTGAGGTCCCCTTTCCAGAAGACGGTCACGAAGGGGACTCCGACTTCGACGAGTCGTCGCGCGACCAGCAGGCTCATGCCGTTGATGGTTTTGCCGTAACGATCGAGTGTGGCGGGTGACTCCTGCTGCACATCGAAGGCGGACGTGGACTGAGCTGACATGAGCAGCGACAAGGCGCGTTCCTGATGCTGGTTCATAGCCGAGATACTGGCGAAGTCATCAAACTGGCGTCGAGCGGTATCGAGTTGTTCGAGCAGGGAAATCCGATCGGTGAGCCGGTCGGCGGTGATGCCTCCTTCCAGCGAGAGCGCGGGTCCGCGGAGCTTGAGTGGTTCCTCGCGCGTGCCGTGGATATACATCGGGTCGTGTTCGACTCCGAGGCGGGCGGCGAACTGTCCCGGGCGGGTGTACGGGGCGCGGCTGGGCATGTGCGGCAGCGAGACGGCGTTGGGGAGGTTCGGGTGCGCGGGACGCCTGGAGGCGACCACCGATCCCATGTAGGGCCAGTCGTCGGGTTGTGGCGTGCGGTTGTTGCCTTTGGTGACGAAGCTCTGGTCGGGAACATGTCCGGTGAGGTTGTAGTAATAGCCGGCGTGATGGTCGTTCGTATTGACGGTGCCGCCGACCGAGTTGACCAGCGCCAGATGATGCGCCTGTTTCGCCAGCATTGGCAGGTGTTCGGAGAGGCGGACTCCTGGAGCCGAGGTCTGGATGGGCTGGAACGGGCCGCGGTATTCCAGTGGCGCTTCGGGTTTCAGATCCCAGAGATCCATGTGAGAGGCACCGCCGCAGAGGAAGAACAGAATGGTCGATTTGGCGGATTTCCTGCCGGGAGGCGTCTGGGCCAGGGGAGCGGAAACGGCGGGTGTGGGAGAGCCGAACGTCATCCCGGCAAAGCCGAGACCGGAAGCTACCATAAATTGACGCCGATGCATAACCCGTTCCTCGTTCTGAACTTCAGGTCTGGAAAGAGACCTCTTGTGATCTGCAGCGCAACCAGATTCGCGTTGAGTGTGACTTGCCAGTGGGGCGCAGCCTGAACGCATCAATATGCTAACATGTGATGTCGGTTCTGTCCAGCACGGGTTGGAGAAAGGCTTTGAATCTGCGGCCGGGTCTGGAGTGGCAGTCAGCGTGAAGGGAGATAGCTCAGAGAGGCGAAACACGCAGTTGCCAGTCACCCATCATGCTAGCTACCCGCCAAAGTAAGCGCACGAGAAGGTGACTGGCAAGCTACGAATTATTCCGTTGAGAAAGGAATTTTCGCGCCTGAATCAGGCAATAAATTTATTGGGGTCTCGTACCCGCACTGATTCCATATAGGCGGCAATCGCATGTGTTTCAAAGCGTGGTTGCCGACAGAAGTCAACGATCGATTCAGCGATGGCTTCGGTGGTGATGATTTCAATCCGGGTCTGTGAGTGTCCGATAAAGGGTTCGTCGTAGACCTGATGATGTCCCTGTCCCCAGCAGTTCATACAGGTGAAACCTTTAATTCCCAGGGAGCGAAACTCATTCAGGAGTTCCTGTTCGAAATGGGTTTCGGTGACGACGATTACTTTGGTTAATTCAGTGGTGGTCATGTCTCTGATTCCTGTGAGGGGCGAACTCAAGTCTGATCGATTTTCTAATAGTGCCAGTTACTGGCGAGATCCTTCTGTTTCTCAAATGCTCTGGCGAAAACCCCGGTTCCCGCCAGAGCGAACTCTGTTTATCCCACAGGGAATGTATTCATGACCAGCTGAGCGATCAGCATGTAAACGGGAATCCCGATTGTCACGTTGTAGGTGAAGGTCAGACCGAGCGAAGCTGCCAGTGGCAGAGTCGGGCTGGCTTCGGGAATGGCCAGTCTCTGAACGGCAGGTACTGCGATGTAGGAGGCAGCTGCACAGAGTACCGAGAACAGAGCGTAGGTTCCCAGGTCAAAGGGCTCGCCGAGCATCATGCTGTAAGCGTGTGCCAGCAGGATCCCAATGACTGCAAACAGGTTGGGTCCGAGAATCCCGAAGGCAATGAATCGCCAGCCGGCTGTTTTGAGGTCCTTCAGACGACGGCAGGCCGTGATGCCCATTTCCAGCAGGAACAGACAGAGCATACCGTGGAAGATATTCACGAACAGCGTATCATCTACGCTGGTGACCGCTTTCCCCTGCAGTCGACCGAGGAAACCGATGACAATCCCGCCGAACAGGAGGTAGAGCCCGGGGTTCAGGAAGACTTCGTGTAGCAGTTCCTTGCTGAAGATCGGTTTCTTTTCTTCTTCCACTTCCAGTTCGGCAGCCAGTTCGCGTCTGGTTTCTGTTTGTGCTGCAACAGCGGTTCTGGTTTGAGCGGGAGAGCTACCTGAGGAAGGCTGGCTCACAGGCTCGCCTTCGCTGTCGATGGAAATTTCCTCTCCATCGGCTCCGGCCAGGACTGGTGTGGAATGTGCTGACTGATAGTTGAGTTCACCAGGCATGTTTCCATGAGGGTCCATCCCTTTCTGCCGCAAACGGGAGACGAGATAGAGTGCGACCAGACAGCCGGGAATTTCCATGACGGCCAGCATCACGGGCATGTAGGCTGCGTAA
The DNA here is from genome assembly GCF_007748155.1 of Gimesia panareensis. GTDB lineage: Bacteria > Planctomycetota > Planctomycetia > Planctomycetales > Planctomycetaceae > Gimesia > Gimesia panareensis. The sequence goes on along the minus strand of NZ_CP037421.1, from coordinate 5,379,217 downwards.
GCAATATTGGCAGCGGTGATGACACCCAGGCAGGTTACGAACGTACCAGCCGAGTCAGAGCCGTAAAAGCCGGCGACCGTGGCGGAATCGATCTGTCGCAGTTTCGTGGTCCGTTGTAGAATGAAGTAGGCGAAGATTCCGATACAAAGGTTTGCGAAAAAGCCAATGATCATGAATCCCAGAGCCTGACCGAATTCGGCCAGCGAGAGAGACGCCAGCTCTTCACCACCGTGCCAGCCGATGGCGATCAGCAGGTAGAGTGTCAAACCCTGGTAGACGGCTTTAGGAAACTCAAAGGGGACTTTGAGTATGGGAATCATGAAGCCCATGTAAAAGAAGAGGAGTAGCGGCTTAAACAGGTTATGCACAAAGTTGTGAAGAAATTCCTCTAACATGGCTAGAAGTGGTTTCATAACTTATTAAGTAATGTGAACACGCACGCGAGTTGTGCGAATCCTAAAAACAAATGACTGTATCGTTCATACCGTATTACCAGACGACGAAAGTTGAACAGCCAACTGAAGGTGCGTTCGACTTTCCAGCGGCGTCGATATCGTCGCAGAGCACGCCCATCTTGCGTCGCTGGTTTCACACGGTTCTTGCGATGCGGACAGACCAGTTCTATCTGCCGTTCTGCCAGCTCTGTGCGCAGGGGATCGCTGTCGGCCGCACGATCATAAATCAGGCGATCGGGGTCACGTGGCAAAACGCGCTGGTCCAGCAGGGATTCAATCAGCTTCACCTCTGCCGGAGAGGCACTGGAACGATCCAGAGCGAGAGGGAGTCCGTTTCCGTCGACCAGCAGCATAAGCTTGGTTCCCTTTCCCCGTTTTGTCTTTCCGACATCGGCGCCCCTTTTTTTGCGGGGCAGAATGTGCCATCCCCGAATGCTTCCGACCAGACTACCAGCTTCCGTCGGTCGAAATGTTCGAGCAATCGCTGCCATGCTTCCAGGAAGACACCGTCTTCGGTCCATTCCTTGAAACGACGCCAGCAAGTGCTGGGAGATGGTAAAAATGTTGGTAAATCTTTCCATCGGGCACCGGTCCTTAATACCCAAAGGATTCCTTCGAGACACTCGCGGGGAGCCACTCTGGGCCGCCCTCCGGCTGCGTTTGCCGGTGGTTCTGGAAACAGATCTTTGATCAGAAGCCATTGCTCGTCCGAGAGTTGTGGTTTTGGTTCCGTCCTGGACCCGGTAATGTTGCGACCTGTGGCAGGTCGTGACACGCGGGTCATGGTCATAATGAGACCTCCTTTCTGGGGAGGTACTCCTACAAATACTATACCAAACTGTTCACGTAATTTAGGGTTTTGAAACTACCTCTAGTGTTTCCTTGGGGGGGCGGGTTTTGTCGGCGTCAGTGGCCGAATAGGGGGAGCGCAAGTGAATGCACGTTGACTGACCAACGTGGCATGTGTGAATTTCTAAAACGCAATCGACGTGCCGCTTACTGAAAATTATTGGAAAGGGGAGTTCAGAGAGGCGTTTTTAGTGGTTTTCAGGCTGAGATATAGATCTGATTATCTGAAATATTTTTGAAAACCGGATGAAATTGTTCTGCAAGCCAATGCCAGTGGATGCAATTACTTGCACGATGACTGCAGTAAGTTGCGTTTCTGATGCGAAGGGTTGCATTGATTTTGTATGTATGAACATGTTTATTTTGATATTTTGATCTGGATCTATCGATGTCGAAAGGCGGGTTTGGGAGTCCACGGCCCTGGCATTTCCTGCGGGGAAACAGGTGAGTCTGACTGGCTGAGTGGCGGGCAGGCTGAGTGTCTGGAATCGATCTAATCAAACCAGCCGCGGATATAGAAGTACCCGGCTGTGAAGACCGCGGTCGCCAGCATGATTCCGATGACGATCAGGTATCCCGATTTGATTCCCATCCCCGGGAGGTCGTTGAAATTCATGCCGTAGAGTCCGGAGATCAAGGTCAGGGGGAGGAACACAGCGGAGAGGATGGTCAGGAACTGGAGGCGGCTTTCCACGCGGTTCTGTACAATTGCGTCATAATCCCGCTGGAGGCTGCTCACCCGGTCGGCTGTACCGGCAATGATCTGACCGGCGAGCCCCGACAGTGGCAACGTTTCGCCGAAGAACCGGGACTGCTCCCTGAAGCTGAACGCAGCGGATTCGACGGTTTGCAGAACACCCGCACAATAAGCGTGGTCATCGTGTACGGCGGCGTAGTGACTGATTTTTCTACGGAGCGTGGAAATTTTCTGAGGATCCAGCGCAGCCGGGTCCTGATGGCAAGCCTGATCCAACTGTTCTGCTGCTTCGCGTACGCGGAGGGCGGCATTCACAGTCTGTTTCCCGATTTCGACCAGCAGATAAAACAACAGAGCTGAGGAATTATTGGCATACAGGGGAACGTCGCCATCCAGGTCTCGAATGACATCCTCAATAGTATGCAGTCTGTCGCGATGGATCGTGATGATAGTGGTTTGCAGGCAGAGGAAGGAAACATAAGGTTTTTCCGACTGATCCCAGCCCAGGTGCGTGGGGACTTCCATGTAGAGTGCTGTCTTTTGAGACATCATGCGTTCGCTGCGTTCCGGCGTGAGACAGGCTGCCAGCACTTCCGGTCGTAAATGGAACGGTGCGAGCAGGTCCTCCAGTTCCGCGGGGGTCGCTGCCTCGATATCGATCCAGCGATGGATGTCATCCTGGACCCAGGAAGCGGAGAGTGTGGTTTCGGGTAATGGGATCAGTGTGGAGTTATCACTGATTCCAAAGACACGCACGTTCATTCTTTGGGATCCCTGTTCTCAACAGTGCTGCTTCGAGCTGGCTACTCGAACCGCTGTTTTCAATGTCGGTGACACACAAAGCTTCGACGACTGGAAGCTCATTGTTTGAGACCAAGATGACAGATCAAGAATCAAAGCACAACTGGATCACTTTTTAACCGAGATAGACAGTTGCGAATATATTGATATGACCCTGGTGTCTCAAGGGGATCTTCCTGTCATCACCTAATTGACACAACCGGTATAACCTGCTTCTCAAGTGTGAATGAACAGTGAAAACCGGATCGTGCCGGCTGTTTCCGATCGGAATTTGCCGATTTAACTGAAGATGTCAGTTTTTCCTCTGTCTTGGGGATCGGTTTCCCTGCGACGCTAAAGTGGCATGGCTTTCACTCTGGCTCGGTTGGAAGAAGCGAATCATGAAACCTGGTGTAATCTGCTGGACCCTGTTGTCAATCAGCCTGATTGGTATTGCTGCGTGGGCAGAAGAACCTGCGCCGTTGTTGTTGTCAGAAACGGCAGGGGAGGGCAGTGATCTGCTGAGTGATTCCGCGCTGGCACCGGTCAGTTATGTTTCGGAGCAGGAGTCCTGTAGTGACTCTACGGACGAATGTGTGGGCGCGGCCGATTGCGGTTATCAATGTTCGGAAGACCTTTTATCGCGTCAGTATCTGACGGGGGATCTGTTCGGTGCCCGCTCCGGACTGGCAGAGCATGGCGTGATTGCAGATATTCAGCTGACACAGTTCTACCAGGGGGTTGCCAGCGGCGGTCGCAGGCGACGGTTTCTGTACGGCGGCAAAGGAGACTACTTCTTTACGTTTCAGGGCGAGAAGCTGGGACTGAATAAAGGGTTCTCAGCAATTCTGCATGCAGAGACCCGGTTTGGCGATGACATCAATACGGCAGGTGGGGCATTGAGTTTTCCCAACAGCAACATGTTGTATCCGTTGCCCGGTCAGCATCAGACAGCGATCACCGGGCTGATGTTCATGCAGGCTTTGAGTGAGAACTTCGCGCTGACCGCGGGGAAATACAATCTGCTGGATCTGTGGAATATGATCTATCCGAATACGGGACGCGGGATCAACGGATTCATGAACCTGTCGCTGATTGCGCCGACGCCGATTGTGCGAACGACGAATCTGTCGATCAATGGGGCAGGAGCGATGGGGCTGCACGAAGGCCAGATCCAGAGTGCCCTGCTGGTCTACGACACGACGAATTCTTCCACGACGGCCGGCCTGGACGACCTGTTTGACCAGGGAGCTGTCGTGCTGGGGTATGGGCGGATCTTTACCGAATGGCGCGGTCACCCTGGTTCGCATGCGCTTCTGGGGAACTGGAGCAGCCGGACTTATACTTCGGTCGATCCCACCAGTTGGACAGTGATTCCCGGGCAGGGGGTGGTTGCCGCGGGACAGCAGACCGGTTCGTGGACGATCAGTTACATTCTCGATCAGGTTGTCTGGTCCGACTGCTGCAATGACCAGCGTAACATGCGGTTGATGAGCCAGTGGATGATTGCCGACGGAGATCCGAACCCGTATCGCTGGAGCGGTAATATCGCGCTGCAGGCCAATGGTCTGTTCCGCTGTCGCGAACAGGACGCTCTGGGCGTGGGTTACTTTTATAATGAACTCAGCGGGAATTTCAAATCGCTGGTCAGTGCCGTGGTGCCAGTCCGAAATACGCAGGGAGTCGAACTCTATTACAATGCCGCGCTGACTCCCTGGTTCCATGTGACTGCCGATCTGCAGGTGCTGGAAGACGCGAATGCGAACGATGACACCTCGGTCATGCCCGGTCTGCGGGCGAACCTGCGCTTCTGAGACGCGGACGACTGCGGTCTCTGTTTCTCTCTCTGAGCCCTTACCGCGCAACGCATCTCTGCCTCCGTTTCAAAGCCCGCTTGTCTCTTCGGTCTTTCATGGCGAGGCATGAAATTCATCTAAACTACATCAAGATGTAATTGTCAATTTCTCTTGTCAGGGTAGAATGAGATCTGTCATTTCTGATCCTCCTGCCAGTCATTCGGCGGCAACAGGTCAGAGATGTGAGCCAGCGTGCGTATTGCGTTCGTGATGCATGTCGTATTCAACTCAACGCCGCTTGTGAGAACTTTTCAACAGTGAATTACGGGCCAGGGGAGATGCGAGATGAGGATGTTGCCTACTGAGTTGAATTCGGTTGTTGGATTAATCTGCCTGACGTTGGGGATGCCCGGGCTGCTTGCCGGCTGCTCCGGGGAGATGTCCCGTTCTGCCTCTGCCCAGCTGGCTGAGCAAGTTGATCAGTCGGAAACGGTAACGACACAGGCCCCCGCCCCGCAATCGGCTAAATCGTTTACTCCCCAGACGACGGGTGTGATCGGTTCCCCCAGTGCGACGACGACCATTGACGGCAAGCAACTCCCTGCACCCGCACCGAAATTCGGGGGTGTGATTAAAGACAACGCGCTGCAATCCCAACAGTGGTGGGCACCGCGGATTGTGCCGCCGAAGGAAGCACCGAATATTCTGCTGATCATGACCGACGATGCGGGCTTTGGTGTACCCAGTACGTTCGGGGGTGTGATTCCGACACCGACGATGGATCGCATTGCCAAAGCGGGGCTGCGCTACAACCGGGTCTTTTCCACCTCGTTGTGTTCTCCCACCCGGGCAGCCTTGATTACGGGGCGGAACCATCATTCGGTCGGGTTTGGTGTGATCGCAGAGCAGGCGACGGGCTTTCCGGGTTATAACAGCGTCATCGGTCAGAACAACGCGACAATCGGTCGTATTCTGAGGGATAACGGATACGCGACAGCGTGGTTTGGTAAAGATCATAACACGCCGACCTATGAAGCCAGCCAGGTGGGGCCATTCACTCAGTGGCCGACAGGCATGGGTTTTGACTATTTCTACGGCTTCGTGGGGGGCGACGCCAATCAGTGGGGACCGAACCTGTTCCGAAATACGTCTCAGATTTATCCCTGGACCGGGCACGAAGGGACGCTGAAGATGGATCGCTCGGATCCGAAGGCAGAGATCTGGCCGATGATCGGGAAAGAGAGCAAATGGAACCTGATCACCGCGATGGCCGATGATGCGATTGACTGGATGACGCGGATTCACCAGAGCGACCCCAGTCAGCCGATCTTCCTGCATTACGTGCCGGGTGCCTCACACGCACCGCACCATCCGAAAAAGGAATGGGTCGATAAGATTCACGAGATGCACCTGTTCGATGATGGTTATGAGAAGTTGCGCGAGCGGATCTTCGCGAATCAGAAACGGCTGGGCGTGATTCCCGATAATCTGGTGCTGACTCTCTGGCCGAAAGACCTGCTGAAACCCTGGGACGAGTTGACGCCCGAAGCGCAGAAACTTTTCATCCGTCAGGTCGAAGTGTTCGCAGCGTACGTAGCGTATAACGACTATGAAATGGGGCGCGTGATCCAGGCGTTTGAAGACCTGGGTAAGTTGGATAATACGATCGTGATCTACCAGAACGGCGATAACGGTACCAGTGCCGAGGGAGGGCCGGAGGGAACCTTCAGTGAGGTGGCCTTCTTCAATGGTGTGGCACCGCCCGTGGACGTGCAGATGAAGTTCTATGATGCCTGGGGGACCGAGTTCGCTTACAACCATATGTCGGCTGGCTGGTCCTGGGCGTTTGACACGCCGTTTGACTGGTTCAAACAGAATGCGTCGCGGCTGGGGGGAATCAATCAGAACATGGTGATCTCCTGGCCGAAGCGGATCAAGGATCAAGGTGGCCTGCGGGAGCAGTTCGTGCATGTGATCGATTACGTGCCCACCCTGTTGGAAGTGACTGGTATCTCTGCGCCCGAATATGTGGACGGCATTAAGCAGAGACCAATTGAGGGGACAAGCTTCGCCTACACCTTCGACAAAGCAAACGCCGAGGCACCGTCCCGGCACGAGACGCAGTACTTCGAGATGATGGGCCAGTGGGCGATGTATCACGATGGCTGGTTCATGAGTACCAAGGTGAACCGCGCGCCCTGGCAGGCTTTTTCGGCGGCAAACCCGGACCCGCTGAATAACCAGGTGTTCCAGCTCTACAACCTGAATACCGACTGGAACCAGACGAATGACATTGCCGCGGAACACCCCGATAAAGTCACCAAAATGCGAGCGATGTTTCTGGATGAGGCGAAGAAGTACCAGGTCCTGCCGTTGAATGCGTCGGTCGGTGCCCGGGTTGCGGCTCAGCGTCCAAGCTTGACGGCGGGGCGTAACGAACTGGTCTATACGCGTCCCATGACAGGGCTGCCACAGGGGGATGCGCCTTATCTGCTCGATACGTCTTATACTATTACCGCTGACATCACTGTACCGGAAGGGGGCGCCGAAGGCATGATCGTGACCTCCGGTGGACGCTTCGCCGGCTGGGGTTTCTATCTGCTCGAAGGAAAGCCGGTCTTTCTCTGGAACCTCTTAGATCTCAAACGCCCTAAATGGGAAGCCCCCGAGGCGCTCTCCCCCGGACGGCACATTCTGGAGTTTGACTTCAAATATGACGGCAGTGGTGTGGGAACGATGGCGTTTAACAATTTCTCCGGTGTTGGTAAAGGGGGAAGCGGCACACTCAAGGTGGATGGCAGGGTGGTGTCCACACAGAAGATGGAGCAGACGATCCCCATCATTCTGCAGTGGGACGAAAGTTTCGACATTGGCTCCGATACGATTACCGGCTTGAATGACGCGGACTACACGCCGCCGTTCCCGCTCACGGCAAAGTTTAACAAGCTGACAATCACGATCGATCGGCCGCAATTGTCACCGGAAGAAATCAAAAAACTCGAGGCAGGTTTGAAGAAAATGGAGGCGGGGCGGGAGTAGAATCCCTTCTGTTCAACGCGCAGGCTGCTCGAAAGAGCGGTTCTCGAGCAGGTGGTGATTTCTTCACTCTCATAGTGATCTATCCTGGGACGTGGTTTCTCTGAGACCCAGTGGTTGTGCAGGGGGACTTCGTTGCTTGTGTTCTTGTTGACTGAGTTACTTCAAGTCTCTATTTTATAGGCATTATGCCATCTCCGAGCCAAGACGAAATCCGTCGCAGGAACAATCCGAAACTGCGATCGGAACCGAGCAAGTCCGAGAGGACTCGACAAGCGATTCTCGATGCAGCGCTCGAGTACCTGTGGTCACATCCTTTTCGGGATTTGACGATCTCAGAATTGATGTCTCAGACCGAAGTCACGCGAGCCACCTTTTATCGGTATTTCTCTGATCTCCACGAATTATTGGAGCATCTTCTGAATGAGCTGGAGAGCGCTATCCTGGAGGTCAGCCAACCATGGATTACCGGAGAGGGACAAGGGGCCATTCAGCTGGCCGAATCGCTCTCGAGCCTGGTGAAAGTATTTTATCAGCGTGGGCCTATCGTTCGTTCTTTTGTTGAAGCGGCTCCCCTGGATGAACGGTTGGAGCAATCCTGGGATCGCGTTGTTGGCGGTTTTGATGATCTGGTCACCGCCTGTATTGAGCGGGAGCAGGCCGCAGGGCTGGTTCCGGAGTTTGATGCGCGCCAGGTGGCAATTGCACTCAACAGGATGAATATCGGGATATTTGCACACCACTTCGGCCGGCGTCCCCGGAGCAATCCAGCCCCCGTGTATTGTGCGATGGCGCGTCTCTGGATCAGCACGATTTACGGTCAGGAGGCCCTGGAGCAGGTTCAGGATTTGTGATTGCAGGCATAACTTTCTGTGCCGCGGAGAACGAATCATGTCTTCCTCAGCCCATTCGTTTCTGTGTAAGCGAATGTTTCTCTTGTTGAAATTACTTTCGAAGCTGCGAATGATCCTCCAATCCCAGCGGTCTGCCCGGTAAATGACACCAGAAACTCCACGGCTGTCATCTTCCCGGGAATCAGGTATCGATACAAAAGAATAGAGCAGATTCCGATGGGTGCTAATTCTGCTGTTAAACCTCTCCCAACATCAATTGAAGTGACGACGTTAAGTTGACATGAAGACGCTTTGTTATTAAAAAGTGACACTCTGTCATATTTAATTACACTTATTAACTGAAGCAAGATTTATCTGGAATGCGCTCTTCTGGTATCTCTTCTGTCACCTGGCAGCAACTTCTGAAGCGGGGAATGCTGGAGTTTGATGGAAACGTCATCGTTGCAAAATCAGTTTCTGGAGCTGATTGTGTTGTGATTGATCCACTCAGGTTTGATTCACAACAGCACACTTTCTTTTACTCTTTTAAACTCATAGGAGATCTCAAGACGTCATCATGTTCTGTACTTCGACTGCATAATTTCTTGCCGAATCAGGGGACTGAGACTGTCTCGACTCATGTACCGTTCTTAAATATTTACTGTTGTAAACAACGGTCAGAAAACGTAGCGCGTGCCGGTTGAAAACCGTAGCGCTGTCTGTGCAGGATTCGTCCTGATGTGGCTGTTTGGGGACGAATGCGTGGTCTTTTGTTATTTCGTCAGTCGCGGTTGCTTGCTTGAGCTTTTTGTGTGCCGCCGTTTGGCGTCCTGTAACCGGTAACTTTCACCAGTGGTTTCCAGGATATGGCAACGATGGGTGAGCCGGTCGAGTGTGGCCCCCGTCAGCCGTTCGCTGCCCAGGACCTCGGTCCAGTTTTCAAAGGGGAGATTGGTCGTTACGATCAGGCTGAAACGTTCGTAAGCCGTGCTGATCACGTCGAACAGCAACTCGGAGCCGAGTTTACTTGCGGGGACATATCCCAGTTCATCCAGAATCAGCAGATCGAGTTTCGCGAGCTGCTTTTTCAGGCGGGTTAACTCCCGCTGTTCGCGGGCTTCCATTAACTGGGTAATCAGTTCTGTGACCTGGTAAAAGCGGACCCGCTTTCCCTGGCCGCAGGCGGCAATCCCCAGGGCGACTGCCAGGTGCGTCTTGCCGGTGCCGGAATTGCCCACCAGCAGGATATTCTCCCGCTGCTCGATAAACTCACCCCGCATCAGTTCGCTGACCAGCAGTTTGTTGAGGCCGGGCTGGACCTGAAAATCGAACGTTTCCAGGGTCTTATACGTCGGGAACTTCGCGGCCTTCAGACGTCGTTCCGCGGCCCGGCGTTCCCGTTCAATCAGTTCCAGTTCACATAACTGTAACAGGAATCCCAGATGGTCGACATTGTCAGTGGCACAACGGGCGGCGATCTTTTCGCATTCTCTGAGGATGGTGGGCAGCCTCAGGTTCTTGAGATGGTGCTGCAGCAGCACCAGGCTTTTGGTTTGTTTTCTGGTCACGTTTAACCTCCGATTAACAGGGACTGGTAAGCAGAAACATCCGTCTGTGCCACCTGTACCAGCTTCAGGTGGGGACGGCCTTCCAGGCTGAACAGAGTCAGCGGTGACTCCTGCTGGTATTCCAGAATCAGGCGAATGGCAGAAGCGCGGGTCGCATCAATGTCCAGCGCGTATTCCACCGCACGCTTCAGTGCGGATAACGGATGGTGTTCCAGCAGGCGCAGCACCTTGATGAACTCCCGCGTGCCGTCTGACTGCAGTTCGGCTTCCAGCCGACGGCGGAGAATGCCCAGACAGACCGGCAGATCCCAGTCTTCCAGGGGGCGGGCATGATCAAAGCCTCCCGGCTTCCGTTCCAGTAAACTCAGGTAATGAATCGGGTTAAAACGGGTCTGTTCCCGTCCCCAGTCCCGCTGGTGCCGGGCGATTAACGTCTCTTCAAACAACAGCCGCACTTCGGTGATGGTGGCCACGATAGTGATCTGACGATGCGCGTATTTTGTGGGAACCGAGTAACTGTTGGTATCAAAGCGGACCAGCGACAGGGAGTCGGCGTGTGCCTGTCCCAGTCGGCAGGCTTCGAACGTCTGCTGTGGCAGGGGCCGCAGGAATTCCCGTTGTTCTTCCGCCAGCAGGCTCTGTTTGGGGGAAGCCTGTCCCCGCAACTGACGCTGCAGATCGTTCCGGCAGCATTGCACTAACTGCTCGTTCAGAGTCTCCAGGGAAGCAACCCGGGGAACGGGGACCAGGAAGTTGCTGCGGGCATAGTCCAGCAACCGCTCGACATGGCCTTTCTCATTCGGTCGTCGTACCAGACAGAAATGATCGTCAAACAGAAAGTGGCTTTTCAGACGCAGGAACTCGGTCGTTACTTTTCGCTCACGGTTCCCTACCAGACTGGCTACTGCGATTTTCGAGTTGTCATAGCTGATCCGCTGCGGTACACCGCCCAGAAATTCAAAGGCCCGCTTGTGTCCTTCCAGAAAGGCTTCCGTACATTCCCGGGGAAAGGCCTGGATAAAAATCGCGTCCGAATAAGTGTAAACAGCGGCCAGAAAACGTAGCGCCTGTCGGGTAGTGGCAAATCGGTATAAAAACGTAGCGCCCAGATGACCACCTGTTGGTTTTGGGTCAGACTCTCAGTATATGAGTCAGTTCTGATCCGGAAACAGCGGGGGCAAGGGTGATTACAGATATGGAGTTATGGGGTGAGATCCGTCGGCGTGTTCTGACCGGAGAAATCAGTCAACGTGCTGCTCGTGACGAGTACGGTATTCACTGGGACACGCTGCAAAAAATACTGACCTACTCGGAGCCGCCGGGATACCGGCTGACTAAGCCCCGTCCTTCCAAGCTGGAGCCGTTTCTGCCGATCATTCATGAGATTCTGCAGAACGACCGCAGCGTTCATCGCAAACAGCGTCACACGGGGAAACGCATTTTCGAACGCCTGCGGGACGAACACGGGTATTCCGGTGGAATCACGATCGTCCGGGAAGCCATCCGTGACTGGAAAGCCCAGTCCCGCGAGGTTTTCCTGCCACTCCGCCATCCTCCGGGCGAAGCCCAGGTGGACTTCGGCTTTGCCGATGTCTGGCTGGACGGAACGCTCACCAAGGTCGCCCTGTTTGTGATGACGTTACCTTATTCGGATGCCATTTTTATCCAGGCCTTTCCCCGGGAGTGCACGGAAGCCTTTCTGGAAGGACACAAACGGGCCTTTGAATTTCTGGGCGGTGTACCGCAGCGGATCAGCTATGACAACTC
>NZ_CP037421.1:4278864-4286202 GCF_007748155.1 Gimesia panareensis | reverse complement strand
CCATACACTGCAATCTTTCCTACTCCAAATAAGACCCCGGGTAGCCCCGAATGTAATTCGGGGTGAGCGTAGCGATTAGGAAACTGTCAGTACAACCGCACGAATAGCCTGAAATATTCCCAGCCTCCGCACACATCCTTCCAAATACATACAGGTACCGTATGGTACGATTGAGACGTTACACGGCATTCTCATCTGGAGTCATGATTAAAGATCTCTAGTCGTCAGACTCCTCGTAAAACCAGGACAACGGAATCGAACGAAAACGCGACGAGATCTTCTGGTCCGGATCGCTGACATAATAACTCATGATGGCCCGGCCCTTGTAAAAGATCAGGCTGATGTAGGAATAGCCGTGGTCGGCATCCGTCTCCAGGTTCTTTTTCAACTTCCAGGTCTGTCCTTCATTATCGCTGATCGCGACGGTCAGCGGCGCCCGCTGTCCGCCGTGGCTTTTGGCGTTCGGATCAAAGTTGTCGTTCCAGACCAGCATCAAATCACCCGTCGAAGGCACGCGACGCAGTGTCGCCGGCGCTTCCGGAGCACGCACACCCCACGAGGCAGGCGTACTCCAGGTGTTGCCGCCGTCTCCGGAAATGCTGGAACCGATATGCCCAAACTGGGTACGGAAGATCATCAGCACCTTGCCATCTTTGAGCTCAAACACCTCCGGTTCCATCGCGCCCCGTTTCGCATAATCAACGCTCCCTTTGGATTGTCTCCAGGTTTTGCCCTGATCGTCCGAGATAAAGCAAGTGCAGACAAAATGATTGACCTTGCCCACATCGGCAGTCGAAGCGACCGGCGCCAGCCAGCGTCCACTGGAGAGAATCGTGATCCGGTCGTTGTTCATCACGTGATAGCCGGGGGGAGTCGTAATTTCGATCGGCGGTCCGAATGTTTTGGCATTGTCATTAGAAATCTTCAGATACGCCTTCAGATCTGAAAGCGTGTTCTTCTTCAAGTAAAACAGCCCGATCGGACGTTTCTCATGCAGCGGACTCGCCAGGTAGCGGAGCGTAGCGGACATCACATTCTTCTTGCCCGTATTTTCCTGCAGCACGCGTGGTTTACTCCAGGTGCGGCCTCCGTCCATTGACTTCTTTCCGATAATCCGGGCTGTCGCGAAATCGGAATGACTGCCGACGAACTGTGTCGTCGCATAGAGCAGAGAACCATCGTTCAAGGGCAGGATCGAACCTTCGCTGTAGCGGGGATACTCAGTTGAAGCTTCATAGACATCGGTGACGACGATTTCGTCTTTCGGAGGCTCGCTTTTTGCCAGCACGATCAGCGCCTGGGCCGCCCGGATCCGTGCATCCAGATTTTCGTCGCTCAGCTGCTTAATCAGTTTGTCTTTCAGGTTACTCGCGCCTGCTTCTCCCGCGAAGATAGCCGAGTACGTTTTCACCGCGGGATCGCTGCTGGAATGATTCCGTTTGACCGCCTCCAGACCTTCCGGATCCCCCAGCATCGCCAGGGCACATTCAAAGTAGCAGCGGGTGAAAGCATCATCGGTCCGTTTCACATTCGCTCTGAGGGCGGGGATGTCCTGTTTGTCACCCACACGGGCAATGATCCAGGCCGCGATACTCGCCGTTTTAACATCGGGGTCTTCCAGATATTTTCGTACCACTTCAAACGCTTTTGGATTTCCCCAGCGGCAGAGCAGGGCGGCTGCCATCATCGCTTTCTTGGGATTCTCCGACTTCATCGCTGCCCGGATCAGGAAGCCGTCACCCAGTTCATTGACTTTGTACAAAGACTCGCAGGCATGCACATGTCCGTAAGGATTCTTCCCTGCCAGAATCTGGAACATGATCGCGGCTTTGGAACGATCTCCCGCACGGACCAGCTCGCGCGCCAGTCCGCAGCGGTGCTGGTCGTCTTTGTCGGTCTTCAGTTTCGGCTCCACGATCATACGAACTTCCGCTCCTTTCCCGGCCAGCGTCAATGCCTCGGCGGCGTGCATCGAAGGCCAGAACTCATCACTCTGAATCGCTGCCCGCAGCACTTCCAGGCATTTCTTTTCCGTTTCCGGACTGAGCTTGATTTTCGGGGCCGGCGAATCGGCAGCAGCCAGCGTGAACGAACAGGTTGAGAACAGGAGAGTTAATAGTAAAAGTGTGCGTTTCATGTTGTGATTTCTAGTTCCAGGAAAGGAGTAAGGTGCGCTTTCTGAATGTTAAAAAGTTTCGCGAGCCATGCTAGACCAGTCGTTTAAGTCTGCTGACACGACCGGTGGCCACCCATTCAGCAACGAAGATATTGCCGTCCTGGTCGAAGCAGGCATCATGCGGATGCACGAAGCGGCCCGCCTGCCATTTCTCCGGGGTTTCCCGCATCCGTGGCTTGGCGGTTTTCATCGCTTTGGCCCATTCAGGATCCTGTCCCAGGTGCGCAATGACTTTATTCTTCCCGTCGAGCAGCGTAATCCGGGATGCCAGATCGGGTACCAGCAGCAGATCCTCGTAGGTGTCCAGGTTCGCAGGCAGGATAAAGCCGGTCATCGTTTCCAGGTGCTTGCCATCCAGGGTGAACCACTGCAGCCGGGCATTCGCACGATCCGCAACAACGACAGACGGCTCACGTCCCGGACGAGCGTCGATCCACAGTCCGTGCGGCAGATTGAATTTACCGTCCTCTTTCCCCTGGCCACCAAACGCGAAGAGCCATTTTCCGTCTTTGTCATAGCGGTGGATCTCGTAAGCCCCATACCCGTCGGCCAGATAAAAGCCCCCGTCCGGATGAAATGCGAAGTTGGTTGGCAAGAAACGATCGCGGCCCCACACCTTCTTGGGATGCGTCGCTTCGCCAGAAGCGTAAAACCCGGAAACCATCGGTGCATACTTCTGCCAGACCGTTTCCCCCTTGAGGTCCAGTTTGGCGAACGTTTTCAGATGCTGATACGCGGTCACATACAGAAACTGCTCGTTCCCTTCCTGACGGACTTCCAGGCCATGTCCGCCCCCCTGGAACTGACTGCCGAACGAACGCACATATTTTCCCTGGGGATCGAATACAAAAATCGAAGGATGATCGGTCTGATCGGCCCGTCCTTCATGGATCACATACACGAAGCCGTCTTTGTCGATGGCAACATTGTGCGTCGTCTGCCAGGTGAATTTTGAGGGGAGTTTCGCCCAGTTGTGCGTGACTTTATACTGGTGATCACCCGAACCGAGAACGACACGTGAATCGGTTTTTGAGGCGGCATGGATCGCGGGAGCACCGAACAGGGCCGCCGTGGTGCCGGCAGCGGTGGTTTTCAGAAAGTCGCGGCGTGACTGATTTGATGCAGACATAAAAGGGCTCCCGAGCAGCTGGTGAGAGAAAAGATTGGTAAAGTTGTTTATTAAAATGTAACCTCTGCTGAG
The DNA here is from genome assembly GCF_007748155.1 of Gimesia panareensis. Classification (GTDB taxonomy): domain Bacteria; phylum Planctomycetota; class Planctomycetia; order Planctomycetales; family Planctomycetaceae; genus Gimesia; species Gimesia panareensis. Next base: position 4,282,825 of record NZ_CP037421.1, on the reverse strand, counting down.
ACCCAGATCAATTCGGAACTCGCCGGTTCCCGCATTTCCTGAAACGCCCTCCGGCTGGATCGTTCTCTGGTTGAGTCTGCTGAAACGGCTCTTTACAATAGATCCCGAATCCGACCGACTCCTCTTTTTGTTCATGAAATAGACAACCATGTTTAAACTGCGCTCATCCCACCATCTCATTGTTTGTCTCACAATCCTGGTCCTGTGCTTTTCTGGCGGTTCGCTTTCGGCCGCGAAACGTCCCAATATCATTCTGATCATGTGCGACGACATGGGCTTTTCGGATATCGGCTGCTACGGAGGCGAAGTCGATACTCCCAATCTGAATCAGCTGGCAAACGAGGGAATGCGGTTCACCCAGTTCTACAACAACGCCAAATGCACGACGACGCGGGCTTCGATTCTGACCGGACTTTATCCCCGCTTCGGCAAAGGGGGACATCTTCGCCAGAACATGGTCACCCTCGGGGAAGCGATGAAAGTCGCCGGCTATCAGACCGGTCTCAGCGGAAAATGGCACCTGATGAAAACCAAGGGTTACGCCAAAAGCGAAGTGCCGGGCGGCTGGCTGAACCGCTATGACAAAACCACGCACCCGTTCTTTCGCGGTTTCGATTCGTATTACGGCGTCCTGGATGGCTGCTGCAACTTCTTTGATCCGACGATCTCCGATCCCCCTTACAAGCGGGCCGGCATCCGCAGTTTTGGGCAGGATGCAGGGGCGGTCACCGAATTTCCGAAAGACTACTACACCACCGACGCCTTTACCGATCACACACTGGGCATGATTCGTCGTTACAGTCAAAATGAAAAACCGTTCTTTATTCATCTCTGTTACACAGCGCCTCACTATCCTCTGCATGCGAAACCGGAAGACATCAAAAAGTATGTCGGAAAATTCAAAATGGGGTGGGAGCAAATGCGGAAAGACCGCTGGCAGCGTCTGCAGGAACTCGGTCTCGCCGGAAAAAACTGGTCGCTCTCGGAGGGGGACAGCCGAAGTTACGACTGGGAAACTGCCAACCAGGACTTCGAAGATCTGCGGATGGCCGTCTATGCTGCGATGATCGACTGCATGGATCAGAACATCGGCCGCATCCGTCAGACATTGAATCAAACCGGACAGCTCGACAATACCTTAATCGTTTTCCTTTCCGATAACGGGGGCTGCAGTGAGGAACCGGGCGGACGCGACCCGAAAGTTCGTCATCCCGGCCCGAAAGACGATTACGTCGCCGTCGGTCCCGCCTGGGGCTGGGCCCAGAACTCCCCCTTCCGCCGTTACAAGTCGTGGGTTCACGAAGGGGGCATCTCTACTCCCTGTATCGCCTGGTGGCCCGGCAAAGTCCCCGCCGGTACGATCAACCGCAGCACCGCACATATCATCGATCTCCTGCCCACCTTCCTGGAAATCGCAGACACCAAATATCCAGAGACTTACCAGGGACACGAACTGCTCCCCCTGGAAGGGACCAGCATGCTGAGTCTGCTCAAAGGGGAAAATAAAACACTCCATGATTCACTGGCCTGGTACTGGTCCAGCAACCGGGCGCTGAGACAGGGACCCTGGAAACTGGTCTGGGACAAAGATGTCAAACAATGGGAGCTCTACAATATCGGTGATGATCGTTGTGAAATGAAGAACCTCGCGGACAATCATCCCGATCGCGTCCAAAAGATGGCACAGGACTGGTTCACCTGGGCAGACAAAGTCGAACTGGGACCCAAAGTCAAATCGAAATAATAGTCGTGAAGATCCAAACTTCATGAGGTCAATCTGATCTCCTGGTACTGAGCGGCAAGGCGCTAGGTAGCGTTTCTTAATTCGGATGGTATATAGCAAAGTCGTTTCAACCGGGGCTAACGCCCTGCGGCTAATTTGGCTTTTCTGTTGTTGAAGTCCTGAAAACAAGAGTAACAGCACACCCTCGGCCAAGGTGAATACTTACATAGCTAAAGCTATAGACCTCAGAATCACTCTCAGAACTATTAAATAAACGCTACCTAGCCGCCGGTATTGTATGCTGGCTTCGGCTGTGAAACCGGTGGCTAGCGCCATTCCGCTCAAATAAATCGGGGCACCCCGAATGCAATTCGAGGCGAGCACCGCGAGCAGGAAACTGACAGAGCAACGTTTCAAATGGCCCGCAATAACTCCTACCCTCTGAGCGATCGGGTGCCACTGTCGGCTTGCCCGACAGTGCAGCTGGTCTAAACAGATCCCACCTCACATAACCTCCCTCACGACTGAATAAACTGGACTGGACACAGATCTGCTCCTGACCAGAATGCCTTGTTCTGCGTCGCGCGCGCGAGCAACGATCTTTTTTCACTACTTTTTCACGGGAACACTCAGAATCAATGACACAGACACACTATAAAACCCTCTGGTTTCAGCACGATTTGAAAAACAACTGCTCATCGATGCACACCGTTTCTGGTCAACTTTTACCGCTTTTAACCGCATAAAATCCGCTGATTGCCAGCAATGTCGCGTTTTATCACGAACTCCCGCAGAACCAGCCAGGGGGAATCAGATGACATGTAAACAGCGGCCAGAAAACGTAGCGCGTGCCGGTTGAAAACCGTAGCGCTGTCTGTGCAGGATTCGTCCTGATGTGGCTGTTTGGGGACGAATGCGTGGTCTTTTGTTATTTCGTCAGTCGCGGTTGCTTGCTTGAGCTTTTTGTGTGCCGCCGTTTGGCGTCCTGTAACCGGTAACTTTCACCAGTGGTTTCCAGGATATGGCAACGATGGGTGAGCCGGTCGAGTGTGGCCCCCGTCAGCCGTTCGCTGCCCAGGACCTCGGTCCAGTTTTCAAAGGGGAGATTGGTCGTTACGATCAGGCTGAAACGTTCGTAAGCCGTGCTGATCACGTCGAACAGCAACTCGGAGCCGAGTTTACTTGCGGGGACATATCCCAGTTCATCCAGAATCAGCAGATCGAGTTTCGCGAGCTGCTTTTTCAGGCGGGTTAACTCCCGCTGTTCGCGGGCTTCCATTAACTGGGTAATCAGTTCTGTGACCTGGTAAAAGCGGACCCGCTTTCCCTGGCCGCAGGCGGCAATCCCCAGGGCGACTGCCAGGTGCGTCTTGCCGGTGCCGGAATTGCCCACCAGCAGGATATTCTCCCGCTGCTCGATAAACTCACCCCGCATCAGTTCGCTGACCAGCAGTTTGTTGAGGCCGGGCTGGACCTGAAAATCGAACGTTTCCAGGGTCTTATACGTCGGGAACTTCGCGGCCTTCAGACGTCGTTCCGCGGCCCGGCGTTCCCGTTCAATCAGTTCCAGTTCACATAACTGTAACAGGAATCCCAGATGGTCGACATTGTCAGTGGCACAACGGGCGGCGATCTTTTCGCATTCTCTGAGGATGGTGGGCAGCCTCAGGTTCTTGAGATGGTGCTGCAGCAGCACCAGGCTTTTGGTTTGTTTTCTGGTCACGTTTAACCTCCGATTAACAGGGACTGGTAAGCAGAAACATCCGTCTGTGCCACCTGTACCAGCTTCAGGTGGGGACGGCCTTCCAGGCTGAACAGAGTCAGCGGTGACTCCTGCTGGTATTCCAGAATCAGGCGAATGGCAGAAGCGCGGGTCGCATCAATGTCCAGCGCGTATTCCACCGCACGCTTCAGTGCGGATAACGGATGGTGTTCCAGCAGGCGCAGCACCTTGATGAACTCCCGCGTGCCGTCTGACTGCAGTTCGGCTTCCAGCCGACGGCGGAGAATGCCCAGACAGACCGGCAGATCCCAGTCTTCCAGGGGGCGGGCATGATCAAAGCCTCCCGGCTTCCGTTCCAGTAAACTCAGGTAATGAATCGGGTTAAAACGGGTCTGTTCCCGTCCCCAGTCCCGCTGGTGCCGGGCGATTAACGTCTCTGTAAACAGCGGCCAGAAAACGTAGCGCCTGTCGGGTAGTGGCAAATCGGTATAAAAACGTAGCGCCCAGATGACCAC